>NZ_JABWQW010000029.1:0-77489 GCF_014268645.1 Pseudomonas sp. SWRI154 | reverse complement strand
AACCCTGTTACTGAGGAGCCGGATGCGTGAATTGCGCACGTCCGGATCTGTGGGAGGCCGGCCCAGGTAACTGGCCGGTCGACCCGACTTTCAGATACATCCTCTTTTGTCATCGCTGATCCTCAAGCAAAATATATGACAACCGCACCGGCGACGGGTTGTGGCGACACGTCTATTTTCC
Source organism: Pseudomonas sp. SWRI154 (assembly GCF_014268645.1). NCBI lineage: Bacteria > Pseudomonadati > Pseudomonadota > Gammaproteobacteria > Pseudomonadales > Pseudomonadaceae > Pseudomonas > Pseudomonas sp. SWRI154. The sequence goes on along the minus strand of NZ_JABWQW010000029.1, from coordinate 77,308 downwards.
ACGCACATGCTGCTCGACGGTGAACACACCCGGGGTGTAACCGAGGCCGCTAGCGAACATTCACGCCACGCCTGCTAGCGGAATTCGCGCTATGGGCTATCGTCTGTGCCAGCATATTGGAATCACGATTTGAAGCGCTGCTTGATTTCGAGCCAATAAGGATGGGCTGCGGTGTTTTCAAAAGCTGATGGCTCGGTTCAGCCGCTGCTTAATCATCTCTTGGGCGAGCAGCTACAAACGGAAGGTTTACGACATGTCTAGATGTACAGCACCGGTACATGGTCATCGTTCGGCAAGCGCAAGAGCAGCGTGTCCCGCATGTGGCAGCGGATATAGCGGGTACGGATCGCGATCATATTCATCCTCGTCCTACGCACCATCCTATTCGTCCCCGGCTCACGGCGGGGGTGGTCGCAGTAGCGGCGGCTCATCCGGCAGCGCAAAGCCGCGCTGGTCGAAACCCGGATCCTCTGTGGCCTACACCTCTGCCGAGGTACGAACGCTCACACCTGTACGCGAAAATGTCGAGATGCGTGCGACGGTACCTGATCTGCGGGACGTGTTTCTTTGTCACGCGTGGGACGACCGGAAAGGATCCGCCAAGGACCTGCATGATGTACTCGAGTCGCTCGGTGTTTCCGTTTGGTTCAGCGAGAAAGATGTCCTTCTAGGCTCTTCGCTACTTCGTGAAATTGATAAAGGGTTGGCGAAGTCTCGAGTTGGGATTGTGCTGGTGACCCCTGCTTTGCTGCATCGCCTGGCAGCCGAAGGTATCGCCGACAAAGAGCTTTCTGCGCTTCTCGCAAGGGATCTGCTGGTTCCTATCATTCACGACACGACATACGAGTCTCTGCGCGAAGTCAGTCCTCTGCTCGGTTCGAGAAGCGGCCTGAGCACTGTTGAAGATACGTTTGCAGATATCGCGGCCAAGCTTGCCGAGTTGGTAGCCCCGTAGCGTCACTGTCCATGCGTACGGCTCCAGTTAGAAACCCCGTTATCAATCGAAGGAATTAAACATATGAGTATCAAACCCGGCCCTAAACCGATCGCTGAATCCACAGGCAAAAAGGACCAACGCCGTCGAGTGACTGAAGAAAACAAACCCAAACATCCTGATCTGGAAGTACATAAACACAAAAAAGGTGACTGACCTGAATGGCACTCACTTGGCCTTCTTCGGGTGTCCATTCTCCCGAATAAGGGAACCAGAAAAGGGGAGAAAAAAGGGGCGGATTTATTTTCAGTTCAATCAGCCCCTTTCTTCCCTCACCCCCTCACCACACACTGCAGGCCTTCACTCCTGGCGACGCATGAATTCTGCAAAAAGGGGAACTGTAAAATTCAGATATCCGTGATCGGTGCTGTAGATCATTCCTTTGGAAATGATGTTGGCCCGAGTCGGTCCCAGCGATGATTGAGGACGTCCCATCGCCTTCGCAATATCAGCAATGGCATAAGGGCCGTCGCCGAGCTCGGACATGGTCTTCACAAACTGCACTTCAGAAGGTGTAAGCCGATCAATGCGGACCCTGAAGAAACCTGCATCAAGAGAAGCTAATGTTTCGGAATAAGAATGGTCGACATCATCAAGCGTAATTTCAGGCCCCTCGGCGATGTTCCATGCCGTGGATGCCCACTCTTGAAGAAAGAATGGATAGCCCTGCGTCCGATCAACAATGCTGTCCAGCGCTGCAGCGTCGATAGAAGCTTCCTCCTCCAAGATCGGCTTTTGAACGGCTTGAGTCGCAGACGGTTGATCCAGCGCCCCCACCTCCGGGTAAAGGAAAAGCCGTTCGGCATATGACTTCGCCTCACCCGCCAGCCGAGCAACTTGCGGAAGGCCTGCACCGACCAGCAGAACCGGAAGCCCTTCTTGCGACATGCGATGGATAGAGACAATCAGTGCCGATAGATCTGCTTCGGTGAGGTATTGGACTTCATCAATGAGAAGAATCCAGCCTTTGCCGGCGGCCTGTGCCGCTTCACCTATTACAGTAAAAAGGTCTGGAAGATCGTATTGAAGATTTCCGCTATCCGCGAGTCCGGGCTCAGGCTCAACACCAATCTCAATACCTCCAACATCGATCTTGAAGATTGATGCAAAGCTGCGGAGTCCTTTCAGCCCACGATTAGCAATTTGCTTAGCGGCCTCAACGCTGGAAAGCGCGCGCATGACCTTTCGCATTTCAGGATAAAGAAGACGTGCCAGGCTTTCACGTTCTGGCGACTCGACCTTGGAGACAAGAAGACCTTCCTCCTTCGCAATTCTTCCTATCTCATTCAACAGGACCGTCTTACCCGTGCCTCTTAAGCCAAGGAGCATGATGGAACGAGCACTTCGCCCATTGAGGGCTCGTCCACAGGCAACTCTTGCTGCCTCAAGAATCAAGTCGCGTCCCGCCAATTCAGGGGGCCTGCTACCCGCGCCGGGCGCAAACGGATTACGGTAGGGATCCATGTCGACCTCATAAATAGCAAATTCTACAGGAAGATAGCTAAAGCTAGCTCAACTGGCTAGCTTTCGATATATATCGCTAGTATTCAGTAGAACCGGATTTGTTTTTGATGCTTTTTGTGAGTGCTTCGCACTGGAGCGCCAGCCCGGTCAAGCGGGAGCAAGCTCCCTCGCCACGGGTGCGTGGCGTTCAGGAATGGCGATCCAGTTTCTTGAGGAACACCGTCATCTCTTTTTCGGCCTGCTTATCGCCATGCGCCCGGGCCGCTTCCAACCCTTGTTCCCAGGCTTGGCGAGCCGCCGCAGCATCGCCTTGGCCCTGATGAGCCTTGCCCAGCAGTTTCCACGCCGCTGAATACTTCGGGTCGATTTCGACGCAGCGTTGGAGGTGTTCGGCGGCGCGGGGGAATTCGCCTAGGTCGAGGTAGCCCTTGCCCAGGCCGAAGCGCAGTAGGGCGTTGTCCACGCCCTTGGCGAGCATTTTTTCCAGGGAATCGAGCATTTGAAGACTCCTATGAACTCGTGGCGAGGGAGCTTGCTCCCGCTCGGCCGCGTAGCGGTCGCAAAATTGGGCCTGCTGCGCAGGCCAGCGGGAGCAAGCTCCCTCGCCACGGGGATTGTTTTGTTAGGAAGAGCTCATCCAGCCAGAAGGTTTAGTTAGAAAAAACTCAACCCCACATGGAACAGCTTCTCGACGTCACGAATATGCTTTTTGTCCACCAGGAACAGGATCACGTGGTCGCCCGTCTGGATCTCGGTGCCGTCATGGGCGATCAGCACTTCTTCGTCGCGGATGATCGCGCCGATGGTGGTGCCGGGCGGCAGGCCGATGTCGCGGATGGCTTTGCCGATCACTTTGCTGGATTTGGCGTCGCCGTGGGCGATGGCTTCGATGGCTTCGGCCGCGCCGCGGCGCAGGGAGTGGACGCTGACGATGTCGCCGCGGCGCACGTGGGCGAGCAAGGTGCCGATGGTTGCCAGTTGCGGGCTGATGGCGATGTCGATGTCGCCGCCCTGGATGAGGTCGACGTAGGCCGGGTTGTTGATGATGGTCATGACTTTCTTGGCGCCCAGGCGCTTGGCCAGTAGCGACGACATGATGTTGGCTTCGTCGTCGTTGGTCAGGGCCAGGAAGATGTCAGCGTCGGCGATGTTTTCTTCCAGCAGCAGGTCGCGGTCGGAGGCGCTGCCTTGCAGGACCACGGTGCTGTCGAGGGTGTCGGAGAGGTAGCGGCAGCGCGCCGGGTTCATCTCGATGATTTTGACCTGGTAGCGGCTTTCGATGGCTTCGGCCAGGCGTTCGCCGATCTGGCCGCCGCCGGCGATGACGATGCGCTTGTAGTTTTCGTCGAGGCGGCGCATTTCGCTCATGACTGCGCGAATATTCGCCTTGGCGGCGATGAAGAATACTTCGTCGTCGGCTTCGATCACCGTGTCGCCTTGAGGCAGGATCGGCCGGTCACGGCGGAAAATCGCTGCAACGCGGGTTTCTACATTGGGCATGTGCTCGCGCAGTTGGCGCAGTTGCTGGCCCACCAGCGGGCCGCCGTAGTAGGCCTTGACCGCCACCAGTTGCGCCTTGCCTTCGGCGAAGTCGATCACTTGCAAGGCGCCGGGGTGTTCGATCAGGCGCTTGATGTAGTTGGTCACCACCTGTTCGGGGCTGATCAGCACGTCCACCGGGATCGCTTCGTTGTCGAAGAGGTCGGCGCGAGTCAGGTACGCCGCTTCGCGCACCCGGGCGATCTTGGTCGGGGTGTGGAACAGCGTGTGGGCGACCTGGCAGGCGACCATGTTGGTTTCGTCGCTGTTGGTCACGGCCACGAGCATGTCGGCGTCGTCGGCGCCGGCCTGGCGCAGCACGGTCGGCAACGAGCCGCGCCCCTGCACCGTGCGGATGTCGAGACGGTCGCCGAGGTCGCGCAGGCGTTCGCCGTCGGTATCGACCACGGTGATGTCGTTGGCCTCGCTGGCCAGATGTTCCGCCAGCGAACCGCCGACCTGCCCTGCACCCAGGATGATGATTTTCATCCAGTCACTCCTATCGAATCGGTTTAACCGCGTGCGGCGGCGATCTTGATCAACTTGGCGTAGTAGAACCCGTCATGCCCGCCTTCCTGGGCCAGCAATTGCCGGCCGTGTGGCTGCTTGAGCCCGGCCTGGGTGGCAATGTCCAGCTCACGGGCGCCGGGGGTTCGGGCGAGAAACGCTTCGATCACTTCGGTGTTCTCGGTCGGCAAGGTCGAGCAGGTGGCGTACAGCAACATGCCGCCGACATCGAGGGTCAGCCATAAAGCGTCGAGCAATTCACCTTGCAACTGCGCCAACGCGGCGATGTCGTCCGGCTGGCGGGTGAGTTTGATGTCGGGATGGCGACGGATCACGCCGGTGGCCGAGCAAGGCGCGTCGAGCAGGATGCGCTGGAACGGCTTGCCGTCCCACCAGGCCGCCGTATCGCGACCGTCGGCGGCGAACAGCTCGGCGTCCAGGCCCAGGCGTGCAAGGTTTTCCTTCACCCGCACCAGGCGCTTGGCCTCCAGGTCCACGGCCACGACACCGGCCAGTTTCGGCTCGGCTTCAAGGATGTGACAGGTCTTGCCCCCCGGCGCGCAGCAGGCGTCCAGCACCCGTTGGCCGGGCGCCAGTTCCAGCAGGTCGGCGGCCAGTTGGGCGGCTTCGTCCTGGACGCTGATCCAGCCCTCGGCAAAACCCGGCAGCGCACGCACATCGCCCGGAGTTTCCAGGACGATGCCGTCGCGGCTGTACTGGCACGGGATGGCCGGGATGCCCGCCTCGCCCAGCAACGCCAGGTAGGCATCGCGGCTGTGATGACGGCGATTGACCCGCAGGATCATCGGCGGGTGGGCGTTGTTGGCGGCGCAGATGGCTTCCCATTGCTCGGGCCAGAACGCTTTCAAGGATTTCTGCAACCAGCGCGGGTGGGCGGTGCGCACCACCGGGTCGTGTTCCAGTTCCGCCAGCAGGGTTTCGCTTTCCCGCTGGGCGCGGCGCAACACGGCATTGATCAGGGCCTTGGCCCACGGCTTTTTCAGCTTGTCGGCGCAGCCCACGGTTTCGCCGATGGCGGCGTGGGCCGGGACGCGGGTGTAGAGCAGTTGATAGAGGCCCACCAACAGCAACGCCTCGACGTCGGCATCGGCGGCCTTGAACGGCTTTTGCAACAGCTTGGCTGCCAGGGCCGAGAGGCGCGGCTGCCAGCGGGCGGTGCCGAACGCCAGGTCCTGGGTGAACCCGCGATCACGGTCTTCGACCTTGTCCAGTTGGGTCGGCAAGGAACTGTTCAGCGAGGCTTTGCCGCTGAGTACCGCGGCAAGTGCCTTGGCGGCGGCCAGACGCGGGTTCATGAAGCGTCCGCCGTTTGGCCGAGGACGGTGCCGACGGCAAATTTCTCACGGCGGCTGTTGAACAGGTCGCTGAAGTTCAGCGCTTTGCCGCCGGGCAGTTGCAGGCGCGTCAGGCACAACGCCTGTTCGCCACAGGCAACGACGAGGCCGTCCTTGCTGGCGCTGAGGATTTCTCCCGGTGCGCCCTTCCCTTCGGCGCAACTGGCCGCCAGCACTTTCAGGGCTTCGCCGTTCAACGAGCTGTGGCAGATCGGCCACGGGTTGAAGGCCCGTACCAGGCGCTCCAGCTCGACGGCTGGGCGGCTCCAGTCGATGCGGGCTTCGTCTTTGTTCAGTTTGTGCGCGTAGGTGGCGAGGCTGTCGTCCTGCACTTCGCCTTCCAACGTGCCAGCAGCCAGGCCGGCAATGGCTTGGATCACCGCTGGCGGGCCGATCAGCGCGAGGCGATCGTGCAGGCTGCCGCCGGTGTCTTCGGCGCTGATGGGGGTGCTGACCTTGAGCAGCATCGGCCCGGTGTCCAGGCCGGCTTCCATGCGCATCACGGTCACGCCACTCTCGGCATCGCCCGCTTCCACGGCGCGCTGGATCGGCGCGGCTCCTCGCCAGCGCGGCAGCAGCGAGGCGTGGCTGTTGATGCAACCCAGGCGCGGAATATCCAGCACCACTTGCGGCAGGATCAGGCCGTAGGCGACCACCACCATCAAGTCCGGCTGCAGCGCTGCCAGTTCGGCCTGGGCCTGGGCGTCGCGCAGGGTAGGCGGCTGCAACACCGTGATGCCGTGCTCCAGGGCTAGCTGCTTGACCGGGCTGGGCATCAGTTTTTGCCCGCGACCGGCCGGCCGGTCCGGCTGGGTGTAGACCGCGACGATGTCGTGGGGGCTGGCCAGCAGGGCCTTGAGGTGTTCGGCGGCAAATTCGGGAGTGCCGGCAAAGACGATGCGCAGTGGCTCAGTCATGGGAAGCTCTCAGTTACAAAGCAATCGCAAAAAGAAAAAGGCTTGCCGCAGCAAGCCTTTGAAGAAGGGCATCAAGCGTTCTGGCGATGGATCTTTTCCAGTTTTTTCTTGATCCGGTCACGCTTGAGATTAGACAGGTAATCGACGAACAACTTGCCGTTGAGGTGGTCGCATTCGTGCTGGATGCACACCGCCAGCAAGCCTTCGGCGATCAGCTCGTAAGGTTGGCCGTCACGGTCCAGGGCCTTGATCTTGACCTTTTGCGGACGGTCGACGTTTTCGTAGAAACCCGGCACCGAGAGGCAACCTTCCTGGTACTGCTCCATCTCGTCGGTGAGGGTTTCGAACTCGGGGTTGATGAACACCCGGGGCTCGCTGCGGTCTTCGGAGAGGTCCATGACGACGATACGCTTGTGCACGTTGACCTGGGTCGCGGCGAGGCCGATGCCTGGCGCCTCATACATTGTTTCAAACATGTCATCGACCAGCTGACGCACTTCGTCGTCCACTACGGCCACTGGTTTGGCGATAGTGCGCAGGCGCGGGTCCGGAAATTCGAGAATGTTCAAAATGGCCATAAGCTTGATAAATGCACGTGTGAGGTAAAGTCGGGTGGCTGGCCTGGCGTGTGTCGGGATGCAGGCTACCGTTGTAAAACGTTGCTCTTGAATAGAGCGAGCCACGGGGGCTCTGGCGTTTTACGCGAACGCACATAATAAAGGGATTCACCGCATGAGGAAATCACTACTCGCCCTGCTGCTCCTGGCCTCGGCTGGTATCGCGCACGGGCAAGTGCAACTTCGGGAAGGTTTTCCGCAGCAATACACAGTGGTCCAGGGGGATACGCTGTGGGACATTTCCGGCAAATACCTGCGCGAACCCTGGAAATGGCCCGAGCTCTGGCAGGCCAACCCGCAGATCGAAAACCCCAACCTGATCTACCCCGGCGATACCCTGTCGCTGGTCTACGTCAATGGCCAGCCACGGCTGACGCTCAATCGCGGCGTCTCGCGCGGCACCATCAAATTGTCGCCGCGCGTGCGCAGTTCGCCGGTGGCCGATGCCATCCCAAGCATTCCCCTGCAAGCCATCAACAGTTTTTTGCTGAGCAACCGCATCGTCGACACAGCGGAAGATTTCAACAAGGCGCCGTACATCGTCGCAGGCGATGCCGAGCGCGTGCTCAGCGGCACCGGCGATCGTATCTTCGCCCGCGGCGATTTCGATCCGAGCCAGCCGGCTTACGGCATCTTCCGCCAGGGCAAGGTCTATACCGACCCCGAGACCAAGGAGTTCCTGGGGATCAACGCCGATGACATCGGCAGCGGTGAAATCATCGCCACCGAAGGCGACGTCACCACCCTGGCCCTGCAACGCACCACCCAAGAGGTGCGCCTCGGTGATCGCCTGTTCAGCGGCGAAGAACGCTCGATCAATTCGACGTTCATGCCCAGCGCGCCGAAATCCGACATCAATGGCTTGATTCTCGATGTGCCACGGGGTGTAACGCAGATCGGCGCGCTGGACGTGGTCACCCTGAACAAGGGGCGGCGCGACGGGTTGGCCGAAGGCAACGTGCTGGCGGTGATGAAGACTGGTGAAACCGTGCGCGACCGCATTACCGGCGCCCCGGTGAAGATCCCCGACGAGCGCGCCGGCCTGCTTATGGTGTTCCGCACCTACGACAAGCTCAGTTATGGCCTGGTCTTGTACGCCTCGCGATCGTTGGCGGTGCTCGACAAGGTGCGCAATCCATAACGGGTCTCACAAGTTACCAACAGAGTTATCCACAGCTTGTCCTCGTTTCAACGGGGTTACTCACGATCAAGGATTGATCTATGCCATTGCCTGAATCCGCTTCGGTTCCGCCTGCGGAACTGGAGGCCCGTCTGCGCTTGCATCGCTTGCCGGAACTGGGACCTAGACGCTTCATGACCTTGATGGAAGCTTTCGGCTCAGCCTCCAAAGCCATCAGCGCCCCCGCCAGCGCATGGCGGGCGCTGGGGTTGCCCGCCGCGTGCGCCGAAGCCCGACGCGCCCCGGAAATACGCGACGGCGCCGCCCACGCATTGGCCTGGCTAGAGGGTCCGGCCCAGCATTTACTGATGTGGGACCAGCCCGACTACCCGGCACTGCTGGCACAGATCAGCGACGCGCCGCCGCTGCTGTTCGTCGCTGGCGACCCCTCGATACTGGAAAAACCCCAGTTGGCGATGGTTGGCAGTCGCCGAGCATCGCGTCCGGGCATGGACACGGCGGCGGCGTTTTCCCGAAGCCTGGCCGGGGCTGGTTTTGTCATCACCAGCGGCCTGGCGTTGGGCATCGACGCGGCCGCTCATCAAGCAGCGTTGGATGTCGGTGGGCAAACCATCGGCGTGCTCGGCACCGGTCTGGAAAATTTTTATCCACAGCGCAATCGTCGGCTGGCGGAGGCGATGATTGCCCAAGGCAGCGCGGTGCTTTCGGAGTTCCCGCTGGACGCGCCGCCCCATGCCAGCAACTTTCCGCGCCGCAATCGAATCATCAGCGGCTTGTCCCTTGGCGTGCTCGTGGTCGAGGCCAGTGTCGCCAGTGGTTCGCTGATCACTGCGCGCCTGGCGGCGGAACAGGGCCGCGAGGTCTATGCGATTCCGGGGTCCATCCATCACCCCGGCGCCCGGGGCTGCCATCAACTGATCCGTGACGGCGCGGCGCTGGTGGAAACCGTCGAGCACATCCTCGAAGCCTTGCGGGGTTGGCAGCGGCTATCCATCAGTGCCCAGCCGGCACCGGTGACGCACCCGCTGTTGCGCCTGCTCCATGCGGCGCCGTTGACCAGTGAGGCATTGGCCGATGCCAGCGGCTGGGGCTTGTCCAAGGTCCTGGCGGCGTTGACCGATCTGGAAATGGAGGGACGAGCGACGTGTGAGCACGGGCGCTGGTTCGCCCGAACAAGCTAGGTTTGCTCGCTAGGTTTTATGGGGAAGATCGGTAAACTGCGCACAGCCTTATTTGTGTTGCGGAGAATCTTTCATGGTCAACAGTTGGCGTGTGCAACAAGCCGCGCGAGAAATTCGCGCCGGGGCGGTGATTGCCTATCCAACCGAAGCGGTCTGGGGCCTGGGTTGCGACCCGTGGAATGAGGACGCGGTGGAGCGCCTGTTGGCGATCAAATCCCGTCGGCCCGACAAGGGGCTGATACTGGTGGCCGACAACATTCGCCAGTTCGACTTTCTGTTCGAGGACTTCCCCGAAACCTGGATGGACCGCATGGCCAGCACCTGGCCTGGGCCCAATACCTGGCTGGTGCCGCACCAGGACCTGCTGCCGGAATGGATCACCGGCGTGCACGACACCGTCGCGCTGCGGGTCAGCGATCACCCGATTGTCCGGGATCTGTGCTCATTGGTCGGCCCGCTTGTCTCCACCTCGGCCAATCCCCAAGGGCGCCCGGCGGCGCGGACGCGGATCCGTGTCGAGCAGTATTTCCGTGGGCAGATCGACCTGGTGCTGGGCGGCAACCTGGGCGGACGCAAGAACCCGAGCGTGATTCGCGACCTCGCTACCGGCAAGATTGTTCGGCCTGACTAGATCCCCTGTGGCGAGGGAGCTTGCTCCCGCTGGACCGGTCCGACGCTTCGGGCGCAGCAGTCCCCATTTTGCGGCCATTTCGCGACCGAGCGGGAGCAAGCTCCCTCGCCACAAGAGCCCATTTGGCTCAAGGCAAAAGTACGGTCGACCCCGTCGTACGCCGCGCCGACAACTCGGTATGGGCCTTGGCCGCGTCCGCCAGGGGAAAACGCTGGTTGATGTCCACCACGAGCTTGCCGCTGGCGATCATGGCGAACAGTTCATCAGCCATGCGTTGCAGGTTTTCGGCGTTATTGGCGTAGGTCGCCAGGGTCGGGCGCGTGACGTACAGCGAGCCCTTGCCCGACAGGATTCCCAGGTTCACGCCGTCCACCGCACCGGATGCGTTGCCGAAGCTCACCACCAGGCCGCGGGGAGCGGTGCAGTCGAGTGACGTCAGCCAGGTGTCCTTGCCGACGCCGTCGTACACCACCGGGACCTTCTTGCCGTCAGTCAATTCCAACACACGCTGTACGACGTTTTCTTTGCTGTAGTCGATGACTTCCCAGGCGCCGTGGGATTTGGCGATGGCGGCTTTTTCCGCCGAGCTGACGGTGCCGATCAGCTTCACGCCCAAGGCCTTGGCCCACTGGCAGGCCAGGGAGCCCACGCCACCGGCGGCGGCATGGAACAACACGGTTTCGCCGCCCTTGAGCTCGTAGGTCTGACGCAGCAGGTACTGCACGGTCAGGCCCTTGAGCATCACGCCGGCGGCCTGCTCGAAACTGATCGCCTCAGGCAGATGGACCAGATTGGCTTCAGGCAATACGTGCACATCGCTGTAGGCGCCCAGCGGCCCGCTGCCATAAGCCACGCGGTCGCCGACCTTGAAGCGAGTCACGTCCGACCCGACGGCCTCGACCACACCCGCTCCTTCGGCGCCGAGCCCCGACGGCAGGGCCGGTGGCGGATAAAGACCGCTGCGATAGTAGGTGTCGATGAAATTCAGGCCGATCGCCCGGTTGCTGACGCGCACCTGCTGCGGACTTGGCTCGGCGGGCGAGTACTCCACGTACTCAAGCACTTGCGGACCGCCGTGGGAACTGAACTGGATACGTTTGGCCATCTTCACCTTCTCCTTATCGTGGGACTTTTTACCAAGCCTGCTATCGGACTCCTAAGCTTGATCTTCGTCAACTGTGGTGTGAGTGGATGCGGTGTTATCCTGTGCGCCCATTTTGCCGGCGACCCTTTGTGCGTCGCGTAACGTAGCCCTGATCAAGGTGATGTCATGACTACTCGCACCGAGGCCGTGAAAGCCTATCTGCTCGACCTGCAGGATCGCATCTGCGCAGCCCTGGAAACCGAGGACGGCGGCACTCGCTTCGTCGAGGATGCCTGGACCCGCCCCGCTGGCGGCGGTGGTCGCACACGAGTCATTGAAAACGGCGCGGTGATCGAAAAGGGCGGCGTCAACTTTTCCCACGTCTTCGGCAGCGGTCTCCCACCGTCGGCCAGCGCCCACCGGCCGGAACTGGCCGGGCGCGGCTTCGAGGCCCTGGGCGTGTCGTTGGTGATCCATCCGCGCAATCCGCACATTCCAACGTCCCACGCCAACGTGCGCTTTTTCATCGCCGAAAAGGAAGGTGAAGAACCCGTCTGGTGGTTTGGCGGCGGCTTCGACCTGACCCCTTACTACGGCGTCGAAGAAGATTGCGTGCACTGGCACCGCGTCGCCCAGCAAGCCTGCGAGCCGTTCGGCCCGGAGGTGTATTCGCGCTACAAAGCCTGGTGCGACAGCTATTTCCACATCAAGCATCGAAACGAGCCCCGGGGCATCGGCGGCCTGTTCTTCGATGACCTGAACGAGTGGGACTTCGACACCAGCTTCGCCTTCATGCGCGCCATCGGCGATGCCTACATCGATGCCTACCTGCCTATCGTGCGTCGCCGCAAGCACGACCCGTATACCGCCCAGCAACGCGAATTCCAGGAGTTCCGCCGTGGGCGCTATGTGGAATTCAACCTGGTGTATGACCGCGGCACCCTGTTCGGCCTGCAATCGGGCGGCCGCACCGAGTCGATCCTGATGTCGCTGCCACCCCAGGTCCGCTGGAGCTACGACTGGAAAGCCGAACCGGGTAGCGAAGAGGCGCGGTTGACCGAATACTTCCTGCAGGATCGCGATTGGCTGGCGACAGCCTGAACAGGGGACACCATGGACCGCTACGTTGTAATGGGTAACCCGATCGGCCACAGCAAGTCGCCGTTGATCCATCGCCTGTTTGCCGAGCAGACCGGGCAGGCGTTGGACTACACCACGTTGCTGGCGCCCCTGGGGGATTTCGCCGGTTGCGCACGGGCATTTTTCCTCGAGGGTCGTGGGGCGAATGTCACCGTGCCGTTCAAGGAAGACGCCTTTCGTTTGGCCGACAGCCTGACGGAACGGGCCCAGCGGGCCGGGGCGGTCAATACCTTGAGCAAGCTGGCCGACGGCAGCCTGTTGGGGGACAACACCGACGGCGCCGGGCTGGTGCGGGACCTGACCGTCAACGCCGGTTTCAGCCTCAAGGGCAAGCGCATCCTGTTGCTGGGTGCCGGCGGCGCGGTACGGGGCGCCTTGGAACCACTGCTGGCAGAAGCGCCGGCCTCGGTGATCATCGCCAATCGGACGGTGGAAAAAGCCGAGATGCTGGCCGAACTGTTCGCCGACCTCGGGCCGGTCTCGGCGAGCGATTTCGCCTGGTTGAGAGAACCGGTGGACCTGATTATCAACGCTACGTCCGCCAGCCTGTCAGGCGATGTACCGCCGATTGCCGGAAGTCTGATCGAGCCCGGCAAGACCTTTTGCTACGACATGATGTACAGCAAGGAGCCAACCTCGTTTTGCCGCTGGACCCAGGAACACGGCGCGGCGCTGTCGATGGATGGCTTGGGCATGCTTGCCGAACAAGCGGGTGAAGCATTCTTCCTGTGGCGTGGCGTGCGCCCGGACACCGCGCCGGTGCTGGCGGAGTTGCGTCGTCAGCTCGCGGCGGTCAGTCCCTGAAAAGGATCGGGCATCGCTCCGGTCCTTCCAGCTTCAATAATTCCTCTACCACCTGTGGCCTTGCCCCGCGCAAGGTCAGGCTGCGCCCTTGGCCACGCAAGCGCCGGGCTTCCTGGTGGAGCATTTCCACGCCGGAATAATCGATGAAGTTGATCTGCTGGGCATCGATCACCACCTGTTGCGCGGGCATGCGCTGCAAGCGCACTTGCAGATAATGGCTGGCGCCGAAAAAGATCGAGCCGCCCACTCGCAGGACATCCGACTCGCCTTCACGAAAATGCTGCACCCGCGGCTGTGAGGTGCGCTTGAGATAAAAGAACAGCGAGGCCAGTACGCCGGCATAAATGGCGGTTTGCAGTTCGAGCAGCAGCGTGGCCAGGCAGGTCAGGCCCATGACCAGGAATTCCGAGCGACTCACGCGGTACAACGCACGGATACCCCGGTGGTCCACCAGGCCCCAGGCGATCAGCAAAATACTGCCGGCCATGGCGGGAATGGGAATGTGCGCGATCAGTTTCGCCCCGGCAACTGCAAACAACGCCACCCACAAAGCCGAGAACACGCCGGCCAGGGGCGAGCGCGCACCCGCCTCATAACTGAGGCCGGAACGGGTGAAGGAACCGGCTGACAGTGATCCGGCAAAAAAACCTCCAACGATATTGGAAAGCCCCTGCGCCCGAACTTCCTGGTTCGCATCGAGCAATTGCCCGGAGCGCACCGACAGCGAACGGGCAATGGACAGGCTGGTCACCAACCCGAGCATGCCCACCGCCACGGCACCAGGCAGCAGGCGCAGGATCAACTCCAGGTCCAATGGCAGCGGGGTGAACGGTGGCAGGCGCCCGGCGAAGGCGCTGACCAGCGTCACATGCCCGAACATTCCAGGCCACAACCAGACCACCAGGCTGCTGATGACCAAAGTTATCAACAGGCTGGGCCAGCGCGGGAGCAAGCGCTTGAGCACGACCCCCACCACCAGCGTCCCCAGACCCAGCAGCAACGAAGGTTTATCCACAGCCCCGATGTGGCTGAACAACATGAGCAGGCTCTTCAGGGCTGTGGCTTCATTCGGCAAGTCCAGGCCCAGCAGGTTCGGCAATTGCCCCAACGCAATGACAATCGCCGCACCCAGCGTAAAACCCAGCACCACCGAGTGCGAAACAAAATTGACCAGCGCCCCGAAACGCAACAGCCCAAGCAGCCATTGGAATATTCCCGCCAACACCGTCAGTAACAGGATCAACATGATGTAGTCCTGGCTAGCGGGAACGGCCAAAGGGCTGACAGTGGCGTACAAGACAATGGAGATTGCTGCCGTAGGACCGCAGATCAAGTGCCACGACGATCCCCACAGGCAGGCGATCAGCACCGGCACGATCGCCGCGTACAAGCCGTACTCCGGCGGCAGGCCGGCAATCAGCGCGTAGGCAATGGACTGCGGCAACGCGAGAATCGCACCGCTGAGGCCGACGATCAGGTCGCGGCCGACACTGGCCCGGGTCTGCCGAGGAAGCCAGCTCAGGAAAGGGAAAAGCGAATGGCGGGTGGGGATTGCCATGGGGCCTCAAAAAACGGGGTTTGGCGCAAGAGTATCAGGTGAGCCAACGTGGCGAGGGAGCTTGCTCCCGCTGGAGAGCGCAGCTCTCCCAAAACCAATCACGCAGATCCAGCTGATACTGCGCTTTCAGGTTCCGAGGCTGCTTCGCAACCCAACGGGAGCAAGCTCCCTCGCCACAAGAGCTTTATAGCTTGGCCTTCACCGCCGCCAGCGCATCCTTGCCATCAACGGTTTTCACGCCGTCCAGCCATTTATCCAGCACCGCCGGATTAGCCTTGATCCAGGCCTTGGCCGCTTCGGCGTTGCTGACCTTCTTGTTCACCACTTCGGCCATGATGCTGTTTTCCATTTCCTGGGTGAAGCTCAGGTTGGTCAGCAGCTTGCCAACGTTCGGGCAGGCCTGTGCATAACCTTTGCGCGTCAGCGTGTAGACGCTGCCGGTGTCACCAAAGTATTTCTCGCCACCCTTGAGGTAATGCATCTTCAGTTGCACATTCATCGGGTGCGGAGTCCAACCGAGGAAGGTCACGAATTTCTGTTTCTTCACGGCCCGGGAAACTTCCGCCAGCATCGCCTGTTCGCTGGATTCCACCAGTTTCCAGTCACCCATGTTGAAATCGTTGGTCTTGATGATCTCCTTGAGCGAAAGGTTGGCCGGGGCGCCGGAACCGATGCCGTAGATCTTCTTATCGAATTTGTCGGCGAATTTGTTCAGGTCGGCAAAGTTATGCACACCCGCGTCCCAGACATAGTCCGGCACCGCCAAAGTGAATTCGGTGCCATCCAGGTTCTTCGCCAGTTGCGTGACGTCACCGTTGGCGACGAATTTGTCATAGAAACCCTGCTGCGCAGGCATCCAGTTACCCAGGAATACATCAACCTGGCCGTCCTTGAGCCCGCCAAAGGTGATCGGCACCGCCAGGGTGTCGACCTTGGCCTTGTAACCCATGCCTTCGAGCAGGAAACCGGTAATGGCATTGGTCGCGGCGATGTCGCTCCAGCCCGGATCGGCCATCTTCACCGTCTCGCAACTTTGCTCGGCCCACGCCGACACGCTGCTCAACGCCAACAGCCCGGCGGTCAGTACTGTGGATAACTTTTGCATGTGCTTCCCCTTACATTATTGGTTTATTTGGCAGGGTTGTGGATAACGGGCCTTGCGCTCCAGGTCGTCCAGGTCGATGTGGTTGCGCATGTATTGCTGGCTGGCATCGACCAGCGGCTGGTGGTCCCAGCTCTTGAGTTTGCCCAGGGTCAACGCCTGGGCGACAAAACGTCGGCGCCGCTGGCTGGCGAGCACCTGTTGGTGAATGGCTGGAATATCCCATTTGGCCCGCGCTTGGGCGAGAAAATCAGCCAACAGGGATTGATGCTCAGGCGAATGGCTGAGGTCTTCCAGTTCCTTCGGATCATTGCGCACATCAAACAGCAGGCAAGGGTCATCCTCGCTGTAGATAAATTTCCACGGGCCGCGACGGATCATCATCAAAGGGCTGATGGTGCCTTCGGCCATGTACTCACCAAAGACTTCGTCATGTCCGCCCTGCCCTTGCAGGTGCGGCACCAGCGAGCGGCCGTCCAGAGGCAATCCCGGTTCCAGCGTACCGCCCGCCAGTTCAACCAAAGTCGGCAGCAAGTCGGCGGTGGACACTGCGGCACCGACGCGGCTACTGGCGAACTGGCCCGGCGCGCTGATCAATAGCGGTACGCGCGCGGCCATTTCGAACCAGTGCATTTTGTACCAGAGGCCCTTTTCGCCAAGCATGTCCCCGTGATCGCCGGAGAAGACGATGATGGTGTCATCCAGCAGACCGGTTTCTTCCAGGGTTTGCAGTAACTTGCCCACATTGCTGTCGATGTAGCTGCAGGCACCAAAGTAGGCGCGACGGGCGTCGCGAATCTTATCCACAGGCAACGGCTTGCCCCACAGGTCGTAGACTTTCAACAGACGCTGGGAGTGTGGGTCAAGCTCAGCCTGGTCGGGGGTTTGCGGCAGCGGGATGTCTTTGTCGTCATACAGATCCCAGAACGCCTTGGGAATCGTGTACGGATCGTGTGGGTGCGTCATCGATACGGTCAGGCAAAACGGTTGGTCGCCGTCTTCGCGAATGTGATCGAACAAGTATTGCTGGGCCTTGAACACTACTTCTTCGTCGAAATCCAGCTGGTTGGTACGCACGCATGGCCCGGCCTGCAACACCGAGGACATGTTGTGATACCAACTCGGCCGTACATCCGGCTCGTCCCAATTCACGGCCCAGCCATAGTCGGCCGGGTAAATGTCGCTGGTCAGGCGTTCCTCATAGCCGTGCAACTGGTCCGGCCCGCAGAAATGCATCTTGCCGGACAGCGCCGTGCGATAGCCGAGGCGACGCAGGTAATGGGCATAAGTGGGAACGTCCGCAGGGAAATCCGCCGCGTTGTCGTAGGCGCCGATCTTGCTCGGCAATTGGCCGCTCACCAGTGTAAAACGCGACGGCGCGCAGAGCGGACTGTTGCAATACGCAGCGTCGAACACGACGCCCTGGTCGGCCAGGCGTGACAGATTCGGCAGCTTGATCGGCGACGGACCGTAGATCGGCAACATTGGCGCGGCCATTTGATCGGCCATGATGAAAAGAATGTTCTTGCGCTTCATGTATTCGCGGCATTCCATAGTGAGCGGTTATGCGATATTGCTGCGATTGAGCATGTAGCCCATGCTCTTTGGGGTAAAGCCCATGCAAGATAATGACTAGGATAAGCACAGCTTATGTATGACGCCTTGGGTGACCTGTCCCTGGACCTGTTCCGCGCCTTCGAATCAGCGGCTCGCCAGCAAAGCTTCACGGCAGCCGCGATTGAGCTGGGTACCACGCAACCGGCCATCAGCCAGCAGATCAAACGATTGGAGGAACAACTCGGCGCACGGTTGTTCGATCGCATCTACCGAGGCATCGAATTGACCGAGGCCGGTTCCATTCTGTTCGAACAGGTCCAGGCCGGCTTGCAGAGCATCGACGCCGGGCTAAACGCGATCACTGCCCAGCACCAACACGAGGTGCTGCAAGTCGCGACGGACTTTGCGTTCGCCGCTTACTGGTTGATGCCACGCCTGCATCGGTTTCATGCGGCCAATCCACAAGTGGACGTTAGCCTGGTGACCAGCGAGCGCAACCACAACATGCTGCGCACGGATATTGACGTTGCCGTCCTGTTTGGCGACGGTCGTTTCAAACAGGGCGAAAGTCGCTGGCTTTTCAGCGAAGAAGTCTTTCCCGTATGCAGCCCGCTGCTGCTCAAGGAACGCCCCCTGCCCTTGCCGGCCCAGGCCCTGTCGGAATTCCCCTTGCTGCATTTGCGCGGCGGCAACAGCAGCAGTTGGTTCGAGTGGAGTGGCGTATTCCGTGAGCTGGGCATAACGTCGCCGCCAGCTCCCGGGCAATTGCGCTTCGACAACTACACGCTGCTCATCCAGGCGGCAATCGGCGGCCAAGGCGTCGCCATCGGCTGGCGACACCTTGTGGATAACTTGCTGGCGCAGGGGTTGCTGTGCCGACCGATCGCCGAGACGGTGCTTTCCCGACTGGGGTACTACGTGGTCCTGCCCCAGCGTAAGCGCCGTGGTGTGCTGATCAAGTTGTTCGTGGATTGGCTGATGGAAGAACAGGCCAATAGTGCGGAGTCGTTGACGGGGTTGCCGCTGCCTTCTATCGCTGTTTGAGCACCTCAAGTAGCCGAGACAAAGTTGACATGCTCACCGATGTGCAGATTGAGGCGCAGTTCGTCGGCAATGCCGACCGCTACACGGCTCAGGCGCTCAAGCGATTCGGCCATGCCGGGCTCCAGGCTGGTGCTGACG
Source organism: Pseudomonas sp. SWRI154 (assembly GCF_014268645.1). Lineage (NCBI taxonomy): Bacteria > Pseudomonadati > Pseudomonadota > Gammaproteobacteria > Pseudomonadales > Pseudomonadaceae > Pseudomonas > Pseudomonas sp. SWRI154. The sequence continues at coordinate 58,535 of NZ_JABWQW010000029.1, read as the reverse complement.
TGGCTGAAATGCTCGATGCTCAACCCCTGCACGGCATAAGGCGCATTGACGAGCGTCCATTGCAGGGCACTGTTTTTCAGGGCATCAAGGATTTCTTCGGCGGCGTGGTGCTGCAAGTCATCGTCTGTCTGCTCTTCTTCCAGCACGGCAAAATTGCCCACCAGGAACAGCCGGGGAATTTTCATCGCCTGCATGCCGGCAATTAGCGCATCCACAGCCAGGACCTGCTCCACAGGACCGGGGATGAGCGTGCGCTCCACTTGCTCGCTGTTCATTGGCAGCCCCGGCGCGTTCAACAGGCACACCACAGCGTTGGCGCCGGCGACGCTCTGCTTGACTCGTTCGGGGTCGAAGAGATCCCCCGTCTTGGCGCGCAGGCCCGGGCGCGGCGCCAGGGCGGTAAGATCATCCAAAATGGCGATGACTTCGTGCTGACGTCGCAACATTTCAGCCATCAACGCACTGCCGAGGCTGCTCATGGCACCATAAAGCACCACTTTGATGACCGGGGTTTCGGCGTTTTTCATGGCTGACTTTCCTTTTTTACAGCGTGTAAAGGCTCTGACCCGTGGTTTACCGCGAGGGTTCGGCTGGTCTTTCGAGGAGTGACAGATGCAACGGATCAAGGGCTATCACGCCCACGTTTATTTCGACGCCAACACCATCGACCAGGCGCGAGCATTGTGCGAGGAAGCGGCGCAACTGTTTGCGCTGAAAATGGGTCGCGTCCATCAGCGTCCGGTCGGCCCGCATCCGGACTGGAGTTGTCAGTTGGCATTCGATCCGCAGTACATCGGCGTGGTCCTGCCGTGGCTGGCCCTCAATCGCAAGGGGCTGGTGATTTTCCTTCACCCCGACACCGGCGATGACCTGGCGGACCACACCGATCATGCGATCTGGATGGGCGCGGTGCGGCCGTTGAATCTTTCAGCTTTCAAAGCAAAAACCTGACTGCTTTTGTGGCGAAAGCCTGCTGAAAGCTTGCGCGATTAGGATCGCCTCACCTACCGGCAATAGACCGGTGGCCTAAAACGAGTCTTCGTTAGCTCGTGCGGCCCTTTTAACAACAACAATGGTGATTCTGATGTCCGCTGCTTCCCGTCCCGCTGCACCCACTCCATCCGTCCCCCTCGTGCTTTGCATTTCGCGCTGACCTGTCCGGTTCGCATTTCTTAGCCGCGCCACGCCTGGAGTATTTCCCATGCTGACTTTCCTTGGCTTCGCCATGGTCATCACGTTCATGTTCCTGATCATGACCAAGCGCCTGTCCGCGCTGATCGCCCTGATCATCATCCCGATCCTGTTCGCCCTGTTCGGTGGCTTCGCGCCGAAGATAGGTCCGATGATGCTCGAAGGCATCACCAAGCTCGCCCCGACCGGGGTGATGCTGATGTTTGCGATTCTCTATTTTGCCCTGATGATCGACTCCGGCCTGTTCGACCCGGCCGTGCGCAAGATCCTCAAGCTGGTCAAGGGCGACCCGTTGAAAGTTTCGGTCGGTACCGCCGTCCTGGCGCTCGTCGTTTCCCTCGATGGAGACGGCGCGACCACTTACATGATCTGCGTGGCCGCGATGCTGCCGCTCTACAGCCGCATCGGCATGAGCCCACGCATCATGGCCGGCCTGATCATCCTCGCCGGCGGCGTGATGAACATGACCCCCTGGGGCGGCCCGACCGCACGGGCGGCCAGTGCGCTGCATGTCGATCCGTCCGATATCTTCGTGCCGATGATCCCGGCGATGCTGGCCGGCGTCGTGGCGATCCTGGCGATTGCCTATATGTACGGTAAACGCGAGCGTGCCCGCCTGGGTGAATTGCACCTGGCCGGTGATGAAATGGACCACAGCGAAATCAGCGTTTCGCAATTTCCGGATGCCCGTCGTCCGAAGTTGATCTGGTTCAACGGCGCGCTGACCCTGGCCCTCATGTGCACCCTGATTGCCGGCCTGCTGCCATTGCCCGTGCTGTTCATGGTGGCCTTCAGTATCGCGATGATCGTCAACTACCCGTGCCTGCAGCAGCAGAAAGACCGCGTCGCGGCGCACGCCGGCAGCGTCCTGGCGGTGGTCGGGCTGATTTTCGCGGCGGGGATTTTCACCGGCATCCTGTCCGGCACTGGCATGGTAGATGCCATGTCCAAGAGCTTGTTGGCGGTTATTCCGGAGTTCCTCGGTCCTTACCTGGCGGTCATCACCGCGCTGGTGAGCATGCCGTTCACTTTCTTCATGTCGAACGATGCATTTTATTACGGGGTGTTACCGGTTTTGGCCGAAGCCGCCAGCCATTACGGCATCACCGCCGTCGAAATGGCCCGTGCTTCCATCGTCGGCCAGCCCGTTCACCTGCTGAGCCCGCTGGTTCCATCGACTTACCTGCTGGTGGCGCTGGCCGGGATCGAGTTCGGCGATCACCAACGCTTCACCTTGAAGTGGGCAGTGCTGGTTTGCCTGTGCATAATGTTCGCCGCCTTGCTGATGGGGATTTTTCCGCTGTTCAGCACTCTATAAAAGCATCGCCCGCTGCGGCGCCCCTGTCGGACCACCGAAGGGGCACGGCGCGGCCTAACACTCGCTCAAAGGAACTCACATGGAATGGCTGACCAACCCGGAAATATGGGTTGCCTTCTTTACCCTGACCGCCCTGGAAATCGTCCTGGGCATCGATAACATCATCATGATCTCGATCCTGGTCAGCCGCATGCCCAAGCACATGCAGGCGCGCACCCGGATTTTCGGCCTGGCCTTGGCCATGATCACGCGGATCCTGTTGCTGCTGTCCATTACCTGGGTCATGCGCCTGACGGCCGATCTGTTCGAAGTGTTCGGCCAGGGCATTTCCGGTCGCGACCTGATCCTGTTCTTCGGTGGCCTGTTCCTGCTGTGGAAAAGCTCCCAGGAGATGTACCACGCACTGGAAGGTGAAGACGAAAACAACGATGAGCCTTCGGGCAAGGGCGGCAACTTCATCTACACCATCATCCAGATCGCCATCATCGACATCGTGTTCTCGCTGGATTCGGTGATCACCGCGGTCGGCATGGTTTCCCATGTCCCGGTGATGGTGGCGGCAATCATCGTGGCTGTGCTGGTGATGATGCTGGCCTCGGGCACCATCAGCAGCTTCATCGACAAGCATCCATCGCTGAAGATGCTGGCGCTGTCGTTCTTGCTGGTGGTCGGTACCGTACTGATCGCCGAGTCGCTCGACGTGCATGTGCCAAAAGGCTACGTCTACTTCGCGATGGCGTTCTCCCTGGCCGTGGAAGCGTTCAACATCCGGATGCGTACGGCCATGGCGCGCAAGCGCAAGCAACAGGATCCGGTGAAACTGCGCAAGGATTTTCCCGGTCAGTAATATCGTAGGGCGATGAACAAAGGGGCTCTCGGAGCCCCTTTTTCATGCCCGCAGATAAGTGACCTGTTGCGTAACATTCAAGATCCGCAACGTCCTTGCCGAAACCTTTTTATGACAGTTTTGTTTCAAACGATTCTTTAGCTGTGCAATGCTGGCGCCCGAACCGTTCGCCAACTACAGCTTAAGTACAAGTAGAACGATGTGGCACCGTCAATTTGTCCCTTTGGGACGCTAACAGGGGGCTCCTCATGCTGACCCTGCTGAATCTTCTCTCCGCCGTGGCCTTGCTGATCTGGGGCACGCATATCGTCCGTACCGGCATTTTGCGGGTCTACGGCTCGAACCTGCGCCATGTCATTGGCCAGAACATGTCCAAGCGCTGGCTGGCGTTTATCGCAGGAATCATGGTCACGGCCATGGTCCAGAGCAGCAACGCCACCGCGATGCTTGTTACGTCCTTCGTCGGCCAAGGGCTGATGACGCTGACCCCTGCCCTGGCGACCATGCTCGGTGCGGATGTCGGCACCGCCTTGATGGCCCGCGTGCTCACCCTGGACCTGTCGTGGTTGTCACCGCTGCTGATCTTCCTCGGGGTGATTTTCTTTCTGTCGCGCAAGCAGACCCGTGTCGGGCAAATGGGCCGGGTCGGCATCGGCCTCGGCTTGATCATCCTGGCCCTGCAATTGATCGTCGAAGCCGCTGCGCCGATCACCCAGGCCCAGGGCGTGAAAGTGATTTTCGCCTCGCTGACCGGCGATATCCTGCTCGATGCTTTGGTCGGCGCGCTGTTCGCCATGATTTCCTATTCCAGCCTGGCGGCCGTGTTGCTGACTGCGACACTGGCGGGCGCCGCCGTGATCAGTTTGCCAGTGGCCATCGGCCTGGTGATCGGTGCCAACATCGGCAGCGGCATCCTGGCCTTCCTCAGCACCAGCATGCAGAACGCCGCCGGACGCCAAGTGGCGCTGGGCAGCCTGCTGTACAAGCTGATCGGCCTGGTGCTGATCATTCCGGTGCTCGATCCACTGGTGGGCTGGCTGGACAGTCTGGATTTCAGCCCCCAGGAAACCGTCATTGGCTTCCACTTGCTCTACAACTCCGTGCGTTGCCTGGTCCTGCTGCCAAGCGTCGGACCCATGGGCAGGTTGTGTGCCTGGCTGCTGCCGGAACGTCCGGAAATCAATGGTACGGCCGCGCCCCGGCACTTGGACCCCGCCGCCCTCGCCACCCCGAGCCTGGCGCTGGCGAACGCGGCCCGGGAAACCTTGCGCATCGGCGACCTGATCGAAAACATGCTCGAAGCCATGCTCGGCGTGCTGCGTGGCGAGCAAACGGCAATCACCCAGCAAGTGCGCGGCATGAGCGACGATGTCGAAGCGCTGTGCAGCGCCATCAAGCTTTATATGGCGCAAATGCCGCGTGAGGACCTCAGCGAGCAGGACAGTCGTCGCTGGGCGGAGATCATCGAGCTTGCGATCAATCTCAAGCTGGCCAGTGATCTCATCGAGCGCATGTTGCGCAAGGTCCAGCAACAGAAAACCTCGCAACGTCGATCTTTCTCCGAGGTGGGCCTGGAAGAACTGGCGGGGTTGCACAGCCATCTGATCGCCAACCTGCGCCTGGGGTTGTCGGTGTTCCTCAGCGCCGACCGGGAAAGCGCTCGCCAACTGCTGCGGGAGAAACGGCGTTTTCGCGCACAGGAACGGCGAATGGCCCACGCCCATGTCAGCCGCCTGCACCGCAAGGTCGTGCAGAGTATCGAGACCAGTTCCCTGCACTTGGAGCTGATCGCCGACATGAGGCGCTTGAATTCGCTGTTCTGCGGCAGCGCCTATGTGGTGCTGGAAACCTCGGAGATCGGCGCGCTGGCCATTGATGAAATTTCCGACATCACACATTCGCCTTGAACGACTGGCGCCTGGGCCAGTCATTAAAAAGGGCCGGACCTCAAGCCAATCGAGCCAGACAGCTCCCACGTTCATGAACACAGCGTAAATCCAAAGTGGGAACGCACCTGTTCGCGATAGGGCTGGCCCGGAATCATGGATCTTCATTCAGCTGCCAGGAAGCCCGCCATGCGTTGTCTGTTACTCGCCCTGCTTTTGTTCGGTTCCCTACCCGTGGTTGCCCTGGACCGGTTCCAGGTCGAAGGCTACACGTTGCCCAATGGTATGCAGCTGTTGCTCAAGCCCGGCAATGACCGTGGGCACGTGGCGATTCGGCTGGTGGTGGGCGTGGGCCTTGATGATTTCAAGTGCGCCGACAAGGAGCTGCCGCATCTGCTTGAGCACTTGCTGTTCAGCGGTGTCGACGATAGCGGCGAAGGCGGCCTGGAAGAACGCATGCAGGCGTTGGGCGGCGAATGGAATGCCTTTACCAGCAATGCCGATACCACGTTCGTTATCGAGGCGCCGGCGAGGAACCAACGCAAGGTCCTGGATTTGTTGCTGGCGTTGCTGACCCGCACCCGCATTGACGACAAGGCCCTGCAAGCGGCCAAACGAGTGGTTGAACGCGAAGACGGCGGGCATTACACCCATCTCCAACGCTGGCTTGACCGCCAGGACATCGGCCACAAGGCCAGTAATCAGTTGGCCGTGGAGCTGGGCTTGCGCTGCGCGGAACGGGCCGAAGTCGAGCACCTCACCCTTGCGAAAATCGAGCAGGTGCGCAAGGCCTGGTATGCCCCCAACAACATGACGCTGATTGTCGTCGGCGACCTCGACCGTCTACTCCCGGCCTACCTGGAGCGCACGTACGGCGAACTCGAACCGGTCGAGCCCAGCGTCCACGCACCGCTGCCGCAAATCCGCTACAGCGCGGTCACCAAACGCAACCTGATCCGCGGCCTGGTCGGCGACGGCGCCAAGCTTCACTGGTTGTTTCCAGAGCCGGTGCTGGAGCAGCAACACGACGAAACCTTCGACTTGCTCAAGGATTACCTGGACTGGGCGCTCTATCGTCAACTGCGCCTGGCCAACAACCTGTCCTATGGCCCTTGGGCGGAACGGGAAGTCTTGGGTGGCGTCGGCTTCATGGGCCTGAACGCCGACCTGAGCCGCGCGGACCTGCCCCAGGCGGAGCAGGCGCTGGAGGCGCTGCGTACCACCTTGCTCAAGGACGGCCTGGACCCCGAGAGCTTCGTGCGGATCAAACGCGCGGCCATTGCCCATCAATCCTGGGCCGTTCAAGGCAACAGCGCACTGGCCGACTATTACTGGAGCGCCCTGGGCGACTACGAAGACGGCCGCTTCGCCAATCCAGCGGCCCGCTTGCAGGAGGTCAGCCTGGAACAAGCCAACCAGGCCCTGCGCGAGCTCCTCAAGGACCCAGGTTACTTGCGGATCGAGAAGCCATTGGTCAGCGATGACCAGCTTGTCTGGGGATTGGGCGCATTGTTGGCGTTGGTGCTGTTGCTGCTGGCCTGGCGAGTGCGTCGCAGGGCGCGACGGAACCTGGAATGAATGGGCAGTGGTACTCTGTCAGCGATATTTCTACGACTTACTGTGAAACTGCCGAATGCCGAACCTGACTCATTTAATCCAGCGCATCCTCGAATTGATGAAGCGCTACCCAGGGGTCATCGCGCTCGGCGGTTTCATTTCCGGGGTCGGCAGTTTCATGCTGGTGGACCGTCAGCAAGGCCTGGCGACGTGGATCGCCATTATGATGCTGGTGAGTTGGCTCTGGCTGATGCTGGAAAACAGCCTGACCCGACTGTTCACCAAGATTTTCAAACGGGAAATCCCTCAGCCGCTGTTGCGTTACGCCACGCAGATGATTCACCAGGAAAGCCTGTTTTTCGTCCTGCCGTTTTTCTTCATCACCACCACTTGGAACAGTAGCCAACTGCTGTTTACCGGGCTGCTCGCCGCGTCGGCGCTCGTCTCGATCATCGATCCCCTTTACTACAAATGGCTCGCGCCTCGGCGCTGGGCCTTCCTGGCGCTGCATACGCTGACGCTGTTCGCCGCCCTGCTCACGGCGTTGCCGGTGATCCTGCACCTGACCACTGACCAGAGCTTCAAGCTGGCACTGGGCATCGCCATGCTGTTGTCGTTTCCGAGCCTGGCTTCGATCTTCCCGATCCGCACCGTGCGCAACGCCCTGGCGATTCTGTGCATCACCTTGGGGATTGGCGCCGCCGGCTGGGTCCTGCGCTCCTGGGTGCCACCCGCCACGCTGTGGATGACCGAAGTCGCGATCAGCACTCAGCTGGAAGACCGCACGCCGGGCGCCAGCCTGAAGGAAGTCAGCGCCGCCCAGATTCGCAGCAATGGCCTGTACGCCTACACCGCCATCAACGCACCGCGGGGCCTTGATGAGCGGATTTACCACGTCTGGCAATTCAACGGCAAAGAGGTCGACCGTATCGCCTTGGATATTCATGGCGGGCGCAAGGAAGGCTATCGCGCCTGGACCCACAAGCAGAACTTCCCCGGCGACCCGACGGGCAAGTGGCAAGTGCGGGTGCTGACCGAAAACGGCCAGATGATCGGTGTGTTGCGGTTCAAGGTGACGGAGTGAAACCTTGACCCCCCGCCTTCAACCGAAGAACCAGTAGCAAACCCCGATCGCCGCCAACACCCCGGCGAGCTCGGCCAACAGCGCGCAGCCCACCGCGTGGCGCGCCCGCTGGATACCCACGGCGCCGAAATAGACCGCCAGGACATAAAACGTGGTTTCAGTGCTGCCCTGAATGGTCGCCGCCACCAGGGCCGGGAAGCTGTCCACCCCGGACGTCTTCATGGTTTCGATCAGCATCGCCCGGGCGGCACTGCCGGAAAACGGCTTGACCATGGCGGTCGGCAGCGCATCGACGAAGCGCGTGTCCCAGCCAGCCCACTCCACCAGGTGCCGGATGCCGTCCAAGCCGAAGTCCAGCGCGCCCGAGGCACGCAGCACACCGACGGCACAGAGCATCGCCACCAGGTACGGCAGGAGGTTTTTCGCAACGTCGAACCCTTCCTTCGCGCCTTCGACAAACGCCTCATACACCTTGACCTTGCGCAGCGCGCCAACCACCAGGAACAGGATGATCAGGCCGAACAGCGTCAGGTTGCCAAGAATCGACGACAGCCCCGCCAACGCCGTGGCCGAGAGCGTCGCCAGCAACGCCATGAAGCCGCCCAGCACCAGCGCACCCGGGATCAGATAAGCCAGCACCACCGGATCCCACAGGCGCAGGCGCTGCATGAACGCCACCGAAAGCAGCCCCATCAGCGTCGACGCGCTGGTGGCGAGCAGGATCGGCAGGAACACCAAGGTCGGGTCCGGCGCGCCTTGCTGGGCGCGGTACATGAAGATCGTCACCGGCAGCAGTGTCAGCGACGAAGCGTTGAGGACCAGGAACAGGATCTGCGCGTTGCTGGCGATGGTCGGGCTGGGATTGAGGTCTTGCAAGGCGCGCATGGCCTTGAGGCCTATGGGAGTGGCGGCGTTGTCCAGTCCCAAGCCGTTGGCAGCGAAATTAAGGGTGATCAGGCCGATCGCCGGATGGCCAGCGGGGACTTCCGGCATCAAGCGCAAGAACAGCGGGCCGAGGGCCTTGGCCAGCCAATCGACGATGCCGGCTTTTTCCGCGATGCGCAGGAAGCCCAGCCACAGCGTCAATGTGCCGAACAGCAAGACCATGACCTCGACCGAGAGCTTGGCCATGGCGAAGATGCTTTCCACCATGGCCGCGAAAATCCCAGCGTTGCCGCCGATCAGCCACTGCGCCATTGCCGACACGGCCGCCACGATAAAGAAGCCAAGCCACAGGCCATTGAGCATCGGTAAAGTCCCCCGGAAGATGCGGCGAATGATAGCGGGGCTGGCCGAAACGACAAACCCCGGATTTCTCCGGGGTTCGCCTGGTACGTTAACAATGCTTGTGATGATCCAGGAAATGAATCAACGGTTGGACGTTTCACCGGCCGGCAGCGACTCTTTGCTGCGCCAGTGCGGCAGGGAGTTCCAGTAGCGCTGGCCCTTGGCATCGTCATACATGCCTTCCCAACGGGAAATGACCAGCACGGCCAAGGCGTTGCCGATAACGTTCAGCGCCGTGCGTGCCATGTCCATGACGCGGTCGACACCCGCGATGAACGCCAGGCCTTCCAACGGAATGCCAACACTGCCCAAGGTCGCCAGCAGCACCACGAACGATACGCCCGGCACGCCAGCGATGCCCTTGGAGGTCACCATCAGGGTCAATACCAGCAGCAATTGCTGGCTGAGGGACAAGTCAATGCCATACAACTGGGCGATGAAAATCGCCGCGATACTTTGATACAGCGTGGAACCGTCAAGGTTGAAGGAATAACCGGTAGGCACCACGAAACTGCAAATGGCCTTTGGCGCACCGTACGCTTCCATCTTCTCGATGATGCGCGGCAGCACCGTTTCGGAACTGGCGGTGGAGTAGGCCAGCACCAGCTCATCCTTGAAGATACGCATGAGCTTGATCACCGAGAAGCCGAACAGGCGAGCGATCAGACCCAGCACCACGAAGGCGAAGAACGCGATGGCGACATAAACCAGGATCACCAGCTTCGCCAGCGGCAGCAGGGAAGCGAAACCGAAGTTGGCGACGGTCACTGCGATCAGGGCGAACACGCCGATAGGGGCGTATTGCATGATCATGTGAGTGACCTTGAACATGCTTTCCGATACGCCCTGGAACATTTTTACCAGCGGGTCGCGCAGATCCGATTGCAGGCTGGACAACCCGAGGCCGAACAGAACCGAGAAGAAAATGATCGGCAGCATTTCGCCACGCGCGACGGCCGCGAAAATGTTGGAAGGAATCAGGTTGAGAATGGTCTCGACGAACGCATGTTCATGTTGGACTTCGGCGGCGGTGGCCTGGTACTTGGAAATATCCACAGTTCCCAGGGTGCTCATATCAATGCCATTGCCCGGCTGGAAGAAATTCGCCAGGAGCAAGCCGACGACGATAGCGATCGTGGTGACGACTTCGAAATAAACGATGGTCTTGAAGCCGATCCGCCCTAGTTTCTTCGCGTCTCCCACCCCGGCAATGCCGACAATCAGCGAGGAGATGACGATGGGGATCACAATCATCTTGATCAGACGGATAAAGATATCGCCTGCCGGTTGCAGCACGTTGCTGATCCACCAGGCCTTCTCGGCACTGAAATGGTTGAGCAGCGCGCCGATTGCAATCCCGAGTACCAGACCGATGAGGATCTGCCAGGCGAGGCTTAATTTTGCCTTCTTCATATCATTACCCTTACTTCAGTTGGACTCGGGCAGGACGCGGACTGACCGCCAATGACGTCAGTAGCCATGCTTCTGCCCCCGTATAAGGTCACCCGGAGCGCGTACGGCGCGCTTACTGGCAGGCGAAAAAAGGCGCAACTATTGCCACGCAAGGGGGGATCGTCTAATGCCGTAAACGCCTACCCTATGCCGAATCGGCATGAGATTTACAAATCGAAACGTTCGTCCCAAGTGGTTCGGATACGACATTCAATCAGGCATAAACGCCGTCCACCGGCCATTTCAGCGTAGTAGGGCTTGGTTTTTCAGGTAGGAGGATTCGATGAAAGGCTGCCCGGAAAGAGGGGCTTCAACCGATCAAACAGACTGAGCGCTCTCCGATATACGGTCACGCGCCGATGGTCATGGCGATCGAGCGAGACAATATGCCGCGGCGTCTTGAGGGTTAGGCCAGAAAATAGCCGACCGCTCTAGCAAGAGGTTTAGCGAACTCAAGCTCTACGCAAGTTCGCCAAGTCTGCGCGACTTTGCGAACTTGCGTTGCAGCTTTTTACCTGACCCGGCCCTTTCGCAGGCACCCCTTGTGCCCGTAGGTCACTCCGACCCCGATGGTCAGAACGTCCCAGCCCCCTGGTCATGCTTAGGCCCTCTTCGGGCTTGGCAGGGAGAAAAGCAGGGCTGCTTTTCTCGTTTCAAGAAATCAGTACCAGTTTGGATCTTTCTTGAGCTGTTCCATTAACAGTTCTTGCATACCTTCATCGGGATTGCCGAGGAAGCGATAGTCCGCATGACGGGTTGGCGACTTGTCGGCTGGGAGGCCCGCGGGAACCTCGACCAACATGGCGTAGGCATCCTCCTTGTCGAAACTGACGGCTACGACCAGACGCTTGCTCCTGCAGGTATCCTGGGTTTCGCACAATGGCCCGACCAGGTATTGGTCGCCATCCTCCTCGACCGCATTCATTTGCTCGGAGGCACCGGTCAGGTTCATGACCCACTCCGGCAAACGTTCTTCCTTCTTGACCACGCCCTGCCAGGTCTCACGGTACTGCGGGTCTGCCTGAAGCAGTTGATTGACCCGCATCTGTCCGTCGTTGGCAGCCATTGCCATGGCGCTGCCGCCCAGTAGCAGGGCGGCGGCCAGTCCTTTGAATGACAGGCTCATGATCAGCCTCGGCCGCGACGACCAAAAAAGAAGGAGGCGATGAACATGACCAGGAACACGACAAAGAGAATTTTGGCGATGCCCGTGGCGGTGCCCGCGATACCACCGAAGCCCAGTACTGCGGCAATGATGGCAATGATCAGGAAAGTAATTGCCCAGCTCAACATGATGATTCTCCTTACGCTTTTCTATTTAGTTAGGGTCTGGCGATGATGGTTCCGGCGTAACGGACAGCCGGTTTAGCGGATTAGAAAACCCAGCGCTGTTCACGAGGCATCTCAGTCAACGGCTGCGCCTCGTCCACGTCCATCATTCGCATCGAAGCCGAGGCTTCAGCGAGGGTGCCGGCGGCAATGAAATGGGTTTGGGGAGCACGGTACGTCGAGACCAGGGGCGCTTCCGGCTGCTGGCTTTCATGCCAGAGCAGCAACTGCTGGCCTGCCACGAGAGTGACCAGCAATGCGAGGACGGCCCACAGACCCTGCTGGATATGCAGGGGGGTAATGCGAAACTGGGCGGCACGTTGACGATTCATCCTGAAATTCCTCCGCACCCTAGCGGTGATCTGGTTGAGGCGCTCTAAGACGCCGCTTTGATCAGATCATTGCAGTCGGCATGCCAGAAATTTGCTCTCTATAAACACCTTAGAAATCAACATGTTATGGATACCGTCAAAAGAGCTGAGGGCGCATCCTGCACGATGGGCCAGACGCACGTCGTGCGTTCTGCACGACCCTTCAGAAACTCGGTGTAAGATTCTTTTTGAATTGACGGTCGGAAACGGATGTCGGAATGAGCGAGCCGAACCGTGGGAAGCGAAGGGGAACTAAAAACCGGATGAAAATCAGGCTTTTAGGTGGAGGGCGTCCACAACGAAGCTTTCGATGGGTATTATTCGATCAGAATCGACCATGCAACTTGCCCGATTTTTCTGACACTAACCATCATCATTCAATTAAGGAGCGTAGGAAAAATGGAATCCGCCACTGAGCATCAAGGCCGCATTCTGCTGGTGGACGATGAGTCCGCCATCCTGCGTACCTTCCGTTATTGCCTGGAAGACGAAGGCTACAGCGTCGCTACCGCCAACAGTGCCGCCCAGGCCGAAGCCCTGCTGCAACGCCAGGTGTTTGACCTGTGCTTCCTTGATTTACGCCTCGGTGAGGACAACGGCCTCGATGTACTGGGACAGATGCGTATCCAGGCGCCCTGGATGCGCGTCGTCATCGTCACCGCCCACTCGGCTGTGGACACCGCCGTCGATGCGATCCAGGCCGGGGCCGCCGATTATCTGGTCAAGCCTTGCAGCCCGGACCAATTGCGCCTGGCGACCGCCAAGCAACTGGAAGTACGCCAGCTGTCCGCCAGGCTCGAAGCATTGGAAGGCGAGGTGCGCAAGCCAAAGGACGGCCTCGACTCTCACAGTCCGGCGATGAAAGTGGTCCTTGAGACTGCCCGCCAGGTTGCAAACACCGACGCGAACATTCTGATTCTCGGCGAGTCCGGCACCGGTAAGGGCGAACTCGCACGGGCCATCCATGGCTGGAGCAAACGCGCGAAAAAATCCTGCGTCACCATCAACTGTCCGTCGCTGACCACCGAACTGATGGAAAGCGAATTGTTCGGTCACAGCCGCGGTGCGTTCACCGGAGCCAGCGAAAGCACGTTGGGTCGGGTCAACCAAGCCGATGGCGGCACGCTGTTTCTTGACGAAATCGGCGACTTTCCCTTGGCTTTACAGCCAAAGTTGTTGCGTTTCATCCAGGACAAAGAGTACGAGCGGGTCGGTGATCCCGTCACCCGTCGCGCCGATGTGCGTATTCTCGCGGCCACCAACCTCAATCTAGAGGACATGGTGCGCGACGGGCGCTTCAGGGAAGATCTGCTGTATCGCCTGAATGTCATTACCTTGCACCTGCCGCCACTACGCGAGCGGACCGAGGACATCCTGACCCTCGCCGACCGCTTCCTGGCGCGCTTCGTCAAGGAGTACGCGCGCCCAGCGAGAGGGTTCAGCGATGAGGCTCGCGAGGCCCTGCTAGGCTATCGCTGGCCAGGCAATATTCGCGAGCTGCGCAACGTGGTCGAGCGCGCCAGCATCATCTGCCCGCAGGAAAAAGTCGAAATCAGTCATTTGGGCATGGCCGAGCAACCAACCAACAATGCGCCGCGCATTGGCGCCGCGCTGAGCCTGGACGAACTGGAAAAGGCCCACATTGGCGCAGTATTGGCTACCGCCGACACACTCGACCAGGCCGCCAAGACCCTGGGTATCGACGCCTCTACGCTGTACCGCAAACGCAAGCAATACAACCTGTGAGCGGCACCTTATGAAACTGGCGATGAAGCTCCGTACCCGGCTGTTTCTCAGCATTTCGGCGCTGATCACCGTGGCATTGCTGGGATTGTTGCTTGGCCTGGTCAGTGTGTTGCAAATGGCCAACACCCAGGAACAATCGGTACGCGACAACTTCGTCTTGCTGGACCTGGGCCTCAAGTTGCGCCAGACGCTGGGCGATCAACTGATGATCATGCTTGAGGAAAAGCCCGACCTGGCGGCGCTGGAAGAGTCCAAACGCGAATATTTCGAGTTGTTGGACGAAGGTATCGCCCATGAGCGGGAGCTGGATGACCCCGCAACCAGCTTCACCCGCGCCAAGGCCGACTACGTCAGTTTCCTCGAGGCCTTCGATGCCTCTCGCCAGCAACCGACACAGCTGACCGGCATCCAGGACCTCACTGAAAAATTCAACGTATTGCGTGGAGGCCTGATCGAAGGGTACCGACATGCCCTTAATAAAATCGGCGAAACCCAGGACCGCGCCCGCGAACGCGCGTTACTGATTTCCGCCCTGCTGGGGCTGGTGGGGTTGGCAGTCCTGATCATTGGCTTCGTGACCGCCCATGGCATCGCCCGACGTTTCGGCGCACCGATCGAAGCCTTGGCCGCTGCGGCCGATGACATCGGCCAAGGCAATTTCGAGGTGACTCTGCCGATTTCGTCGGCGGCGGAACTGAATCTGCTGACACGCCGCTTCGGCATCATGGCCCAGGCGCTGCGCGAACATCAGGCGACCAATGTCGATGAATTGCTCGCCGGGCAGCAGCGCCTGCAAGCGGTGCTCGACAGCATTGACGACGGCTTGCTGATGATTGATCGCCAAGGCCGGCTGGAGCATTTGAACCCGGTGGCCCAACGGCAGCTGGGCTGGGACGAGGAGCGTCTGGGCCAAGGCCTGGGCGAGGCGCTTGGACGTGTGGAATTGGATGAAGAGCTGCAACTGGTGTTGCGCGGAGGCACACAGGAACGCGCGCCCGATGACTTGAGCATTGAGGTGGATGGCGAGTCGCGAGTGCTGACCTACAGCCTGACACCGGTTATCCACACCCAAGGCCAAATCCTCGGGGCAGTGATGGTCTTGCATGACGTCACCGAGCAACGGGCCTTCGAACGCGTGCGCAGCGAGTTCGTCCTGCGGGCGTCCCATGAGCTGCGCACTCCGGTGACTGGCATGCACATGGCATTCGGGTTGCTGCAGGAGCGCATGCATTTCGCCGAGGACTCCCGCGAGGCGGACCTGCTCAATACGGTCAATGAAGAAATGCAGCGGCTGATGCAGCTGATCAATGACCTGCTTAATTTTTCCCGCTACCAGAACGGCTTGCAAAAGCTCACCCTGGCGCCTTGCTCCATCGAGGAACTGTTGGAAGCGGCGAGGATGCGGTTTGCCGCACAGGCCGAGGCCAAGGGCATCGAGTTGCTTGTGGAAATCCAGGGTCCTTTGCCGCGCCTGCACGCTGACGCCGCGCAGTTGGACCGGGTCCTGGACAACCTGATCGATAACGCCATGCGCCACACCAACGACAACGGCCAGATTCGTTTGCAGGCCCGACGCCATGGCGAGCGGGTGATCATCAGCGTTGAAGATAACGGCGAGGGGATTGCCTACGGCCAGCAAGGACGGATCTTCGAACCTTTCGTCCAGGTCGGACGCAAGAAGGGCGGTGCCGGCCTCGGCCTGGCGCTGTGCAAGGAGATCGTGCAGCTCCACGGTGGACGCATGGGCGTCTATTCCCGGCCAGGGCAGGGCACCCAGTTTTATATGGCCCTGACAGTCTGAGCAGGCGTCAGGCTTCGTCGTCCAGGCGTCGTCCAAGCCGACGCCGCCCGCGGGTAATCAATTCGATCAGTTGCACCGCGCTGAGCGCGTGGGCGAACAACCAACCCTGACCAAACTTCACGCCTTCGCTGCTCAAATACGACGCCTGGGCCTCATGCTCGATGCCCTCGGCAATCACCTTGAGCTGCAATGCATGAGCCATGCGAATGATGTGCGGGGCTACGCCACTGCTGGCGGCATCGTGACCCAGGGCGTCGATGAACGCCTTGTCGATCTTCAGGCAATCGACCGGCAGTGTTTGCAGGTAAGCCAGGCTGCAATAACCCGTGCCGAAATCATCGATCAGCACCTGATGCCCTACATCACGCAGCGATTGCAAGTTGTCCCGGGCAACCAGCGCATCAACCAGCCCGCGCTCGGTCACTTCAAAGGCAATCTGGTGCGCCGACACGCGATGCAGCGCCAGCAAACGGGCGATCACTTCTCCAATTCGCGGCACCATCACGTCACATGCCGCCAGGTTCACCGAGATGTACAAGTGGGGATTGGCCCGCAATAGCTGGCCCAACTGATCGAATAGCCGCTGGAGGACAAAATCGGTTATCTGGCGGATCTGCCCGGTGTCTTCAGCCATCGGGATGAACAGGTCCGGGCTGGTGAGGGTTCCGTCTGGCCGACGCCAGCGCAGCAGGGCCTCGGCGCCTACGCAGTTGCGGCTGTGCAGGTCGAAAATCGGTTGGTAAAGCACCTGCATTTCACCGCGCCGGATGGCCCCGTGCAGTTCCGCGTCCATGGATTGGCGCTGACGTGCCAGCAAGAGGACCTGGAAGCCAATGCCCAGCCCCAACATCAGGCTGATGGGCAGCAACCACCAGGCATTGGTCGGAATCTGCAAGCTGCTGCGCGGCGCTATCAACACCAGTTGATATTCCGGATTGTCGGTCGACATTCGGTAAATCAGCCGGGTCTGAGTGACTTGCAAGGCGCTTTGACTTTTGGGTGGCCAAGGTTCCGTCGGCGGCCAACGCTGCTGGGTGCCCAATACCGGAATGGCTCGCTCACCTTGATCAAGAACCACCAGCAGACTGCTGCCGGGGGGCAAATCGACAACGTCGGTCAGGTGTCCGCGAGACGTCGCGACCCGGAAATTGCCGCGCCCCAACATCAACGCAGCGCGATCTTCGTCGGGCTCCGTGGTGGTGTTGAGCCAGTAACTGTAGGACGGCCCCCGCAAGTCGGGTGGGCGAATCCACGACAAACCGCTCTGGCGCGGGCGGTTGGAGCATACGCCGCTGCTGTCGATATAAGCCGCCTCGTATACAAAACGATAGTTGAAGCTCACCTGTTGCAGGGTGGCGATCATGTCATCGTTGCAGCCGCGTAAAGGTTGAGCCTGCAAGTCATCGAGGCTTTCGCGCAGTTGCCCGAAAAGCTGTTCCAAGCGCTGTAGAAAGCGTTCGCCCTGGGCATTCATCTGTTCGCTTTCACGCTGCTGGATCTGCTGCACTACCACAAACAGACTTCCCGCCAGCAACATTACCGTACTCAGGGCAGCCGCTATCATCGCCAGTAAAGTAGGGCGATGGAGCCAGCTTTGCAGAGTCTCGCGGGCAGCCGTCATCATTGGTAATCCGAAAGTTACCAATGAGTTATAGCTTCTGTTTTGAATTTAGCCCGGCCAGTCGGACGGGCGTCATTATTTTGTCTGGTTGAGCACCTGCAAAATCGCCGCGCTTTGCGCGTCCGGCACGCCGTCGAACCGGGCCGGCCGATAGCGCATCTGGAAGGCCGCCAGGACCTGATGAGTGGCGACGTCCCATTCGCCAGTGCGCGGAGTGGGGTAGCCAAGGCGGGCCAGCTCGGCCTGGAACCAACTGGCGCTCGGTAGCTGCTCGGCGTAAGCGGCTTGCTGCCGTGCCACAGCCTGTTCGTCTGGCCAGACACCCAGGCCGGCCTGTGCCAGGCGCTTCCACGGAAACAACGGCCCCGGATCCAGCTTGCGCATGGGCGCAATATCGCTGTGCCCGATGATATTGACGGGGTTGATCGCGTTACGTCGGGTGATGTCCTTGAGCAAGACAATCAAGGATTGCACCTGAGCCTCGCTGTAGGGGAACCAGAGACGCCCGGTCGGCGTATCGATGTAGCCTGGATTGACGATTTCAATCCCGATGGAGCTGGAATTGAGCCATGTCCGGCCTTGCCATTCGCTTTCACCGGCATGCCATGCGCGCCGACTTTCATCGACCAGCTTGTAGATGGTCGCGTCCTTATCGTCGCCGATGAGGTAATGGGCGCTCACTTCGCCGTGGGTCAGCAGCGACAGGGAGCGCTCAAGGGACGCCGAAGTGTAGTGCACCACGACAAACTGGATGCGGCTGTCATGATTGACGGACGGATGGCTGGTGTCGAGCCGGGGACCGCTCGCACAACCGGCCAGGACAAGCAACGCAACGAGGAGCGGGAGAGATTTCATGGCGAAGAGCGTACACGCAGGGAAATAATGCAACAGTGTAACGTATAGGCCCGTGGATGACCGACCAAAGCCCAGATATTAAACAAATGGAACAATTGGGCCTCAGCTTAGCTCCACTCGGTTACGCCCGGCATTTTTTGCGCGATAAAGCGCCTGATCGGCTCTTTTAAGCACCGTATCGCTGTGTTCTCCTGGCTTGAATGCCGTCATGCCCATAGACACCGTGACCGTTACCGGTTCGCCTTTGAAATGGAACGGACAGGCTTCGATGGCCGCGCGCAAGGCTTCGGCCAGTTTCGCCCCCGCCGCCAGCGGTGTATCCGGTACCAACAAGACAAACTCCTCGCCGCCAAAACGGGCGATGAAGTCCCCGCCGCGCACGCGCTTGCGCAACACCGAGGCGATGAGTTTCAGCACGCGGTCACCGGCCAGATGGCCATAGTTGTCGTTGATCCGCTTGAAGTGATCGAGGTCGAGCATGGCAATCAACAAGCTGTTGCCGTGTTGCTGCCACTCGCCAACTTCCCGTTCGAGGCGCTCGGTCCAGGCCGCCCGGTTAGGTAAACCGGTCAGCGGATCGACCAGCGCCTTTTGCCGCTGCTCTTCCAGATTTTCACGGACGATCAACGCGTCCTGCTCCATCAGCGCCACACGCTCGGCGAGGCTTTTCAGGCGAGCCGAGACCTCATGCTCACGCTGGGCACGCTGCTTCTGATGCTGGTCCATCGTGCCCAGCAGGCCTTCGAGGTGGTTTTCCAAAACTTGCTTGAGGCCTTCCAGATCTTCGGCTTGCTGCACACTGCTCTGCAAGCCATCGACCTGCTCGCGGATCTGCGTGTCCATTTCCATGGAGGCGGACAGATTGTCGGCATGGTCTGCACTGGCGGCCTGCAAGCTGCTCTGGAATGACTCCAACCGATCATTGAGTCGCTGCAGATAGGCTTCGAATTCATGCTGGCCGCTGTCGGTGATCGCCAGCATCAAGACCGCAAGATCGTCGAGGATCGGCAGCAGTTCATACCAGTTCAAGCCGTTTTGCAGGCGCTCACGCATGGCTTCCGCTTGGGGTCGATGACGCTCGGGCAGCGTCAGGTCACCCAGCAGGCCCAGCAGGGTGTCTTCGATATGCCTGGCGACCGAGCTGTAGGAAGGCTCGGGGGAGTCGGGCAGGGCATAGTGAGCCTCTTCGGAATCAACCGTTGCGGGAAGCTCGGTGGGTTCTGCGGGCGCAACCGGTGTCTCGTTGAGCGGGGGCGCCTCTGGCGTCAACTCGTCGGGATTTTCCAGTGTTGGCGCGGGTTCGACGTGTTCATTGTCGGTCGGTGCCGGCTCCAAGCTCGGCGGCTCCACTGGCTTGGCCATTACCGGCGCGGGGGCAGGCTCCTCGACGGGCGCACTGGATATGACCGGCTTGGGCGGCGTGTCAGGCGCGTGGACTGGCTCCGCTATCGGTGCGGGAGCGGGAGCGGGAGCCTCAAAGATTGCACCGGCTTCCGGCTGCGCAGGGGCGAGCGGTGCTGGGGCCGGCAACGCCGTTTCCATTGCGGACGCTGCGCTCGTCTGCACAGGCGCGGGCGGCTGGTGCGGTACCTCTTCATGGCCATGGCCACCGAACAATCGTTGCAGCAGGCCCGGACGGCTCGGCTCGTCAGGCATATCCAGCACGCTCAGGGCCTTGCCCTGCAAGCTACTCAATTCGCTGAGCAACAGGGGAATCTCCCGAGCTTGGCCGACCCGGGCCTCCAACTGCTTGGAAAATTTCTTCAAGGGCCGGCTGACGTCCTTCGGCAGCGGCAACGTTTGCAGCTGGGCGACCAAGGCGGTCAGTGCGGCGCTCATTTGTTCGATCCGAGTCTCGCGGCGCTGCTCGGAATCGAGTACGGCTTTCTCCAGCCGCGGCAGCAGGGCGGCGAGGGCGGCGTCCATATCGTCGGTGCGCACGACTTCGCGCATCTCTTTCATACACTGGTCTACAACCCGGTCAGTGCCCTCGGCGGCCAAAGTACTGCGCACCAGGCCGCGACGCAGCAAGTCGAGCCGAGCGTCCCAACGACGCTCAAGCTTTTCCTGCTGTTCGATGCTCTTGAGGTATTTCTCTCTCCAGCGTTCGGCGTCGTCGCTCATTCATCGGATCCACGAGGGGCAGGACTCAGGG
Organism: Pseudomonas sp. SWRI154; assembly: GCF_014268645.1. Classification (NCBI taxonomy): domain Bacteria; kingdom Pseudomonadati; phylum Pseudomonadota; class Gammaproteobacteria; order Pseudomonadales; family Pseudomonadaceae; genus Pseudomonas; species Pseudomonas sp. SWRI154. The sequence goes on along the minus strand of NZ_JABWQW010000029.1, from coordinate 38,035 downwards.
CGGGAAACGCGTCAGCCGTGAGCGAACCCGGCAAACGTATTTCGACCGCGACTGGCAAGTGATCGGAAATGGGCTGGGCCAACACCTCGAACCGTTCGAGGGTCAGGGTCGGGCTCAGCAGGATATGGTCCAGGCAACGCTGGGGACGCCAGCTGGGAAATGTCGCTTCCAGTTGCGGGGCAAGCAGGCCAAGGTCCCGCAGAGGAGATGTCTGCAGCAAATCGTTGGCATGGGTATTCATGTCGCCCATCAACACCTGGTGCTTGTAGCCACCAATCAACTCACGAATGTAGGCCAGTTGCATCGTTCGGGTACGAGCACCGAGGGCCAAGTGCATCATCACCACGACCAACGCCTCCGGCCCTTCGCCGAAACGCGCCAGTATCGCTCCGCGCCCCTTGGGGCCCGGCAACGGATGGTCTTCGATCGCCCACGGCCGCAGGCGGCTCAGCACGCCGTTACTGTGCTGGCCGAGCCGGCCGAGGTTACGATTGAGTTGTTGGTACCAATAAGGAAAGGCGCCCAGTTGGGCGAGGTGTTCGACCTGATTGACGTAGCCGGACCGCAGGCTTCCGCCGTCGGCCTCTTGCAGCGCGACCAAGTCGAAGTCCTTCAACAGGTCGCCGATTTTCTGCAGATTACCGGCACGTCCGGTGTGCGGCAGCAAATGTTGCCAGCCGCGAGTCAGGTAATGCCTGTAGCGCTCGGTACTGATGCCAACCTGAATATTGAAGCTGAGCAACCGCAGGCGGCTGTCGGCCGGCAGGCCCGTGGATGCGACATGATGCTCGTTGACCCGTGGTTCATGTAGGCCAACGATGCGTTCGGTACTCCAGCGGGCCATGGGCGAGGGCCGCGCTTAGTTGGCGGCAGCCTTGGTGGCCGCTCGCTCTTTGGCGATCAGCTTGTCGGCCAGTTGCAGCGCTTCATTCGCACCGCCAGCAGAGCCGATGTCAAAGCGGTATTTGCCATTGACGACCATGGTCGGTACGCCGGTGATTTCGTATTTCTTCGCCAGGTCCTTGGCCTTGGTGATCTGGCCCTTGATAGCGAAGGAGTTGAAGGTTGCCAGGAACTTGTCCTTGTCGACGCCTTGGGTGGCGAGGAACTCGGCCATGTCCTCAGGATCGGTCAGGCGCTTCTTTTCATTCTGGATTGCATTGAACACTGCTGCGTGGACTTGATGCTCGACACCCATGGCTTCAAGGGTCAGGAACATCTGGCCGTGGGCATCCCATGGGCCACCGAACATCGCAGGGATGCGGACGAAGTTTACATCGGAAGGCAGCTTCTCAACCCAAGGGTTGATGACCGGCTCGAACGCGTAGCAATGCGGGCAGCCGTACCAGAACAGCTCCACCACCTCGATTTTGCCAGGCACGGCCACCGGTACGGGGTTGGTCAACTCGACGTAGGGGGCCTTCGATTCTTCGGCGTTGGCTTGGGCAGCCATGCCGAACAGGCTGGCGGCGACGAGCGCGGCGCTGATGATCAGATTACGCATGCTTTACTCCTGGACAATGGGTGGCCTCGCGAGACCTGTTTCTAAGACAGGCCGTGGCGGGTTCAAGTTCTCTAGTGTAACGGCAGCGGCCACAAAAAAGGGCGGCCAAAGCCACCCTTTTGATGCTCGCATCGACAGATTAATCGAGCGTTAACGTTGCGAGGGGCATCCCCTCGCAACGGCCTTAGTGCAGGCCCTGGATGTAGCTGGATACGGCTGCGATATCTTCGTCGCTCAGCTTGCGAGCGATGGTGCGCATGGTCATCGCATCGCCATCGTTGGCACGACCGCCTTCTTCCTTGCGGAAATCGGTCAGTTGCTTGGTGATGTATTGGGCATGCTGGCCGCCCAAGTGCGGGAAGCCGGCGGCAGCGTTGCCTTTGCCATCTGGGGAGTGGCAGCCCGTGCAGGCTGGCAGGCCTTTTTCCAGATTGCCACCGCGGAACAATGCTTCGCCGCGCGCAACGAGTTTTGGATCGGCAGCGCCTACGCTGCCCTTCTGGCTGGCGAAATAAGCCGCGATGTCCGCCAGGTCCTGATCGTTCAGATTGTTCAGCAGGCCCGTCATTTCCAGCACGACACGCTTGCCGTCCTTGATTTCCTTGAGCTGCTTGGTCAAGTAACGCTCGCCCTGGCCCGCCAGTTTCGGAAAGTTGGGCGCCATGCTATTGCCATCCGGGCCGTGGCAGGCCCCGCATACGGCCGCTTTCGCCTGACCGGCAGCGGCATCGCCAGCGGCGTGGGCTACGCCGGATATCCCCAAGGTCAACAGCAGACTCACGATCAGTTTGTTCATCAGCTAATCCAACTACGGCTAAGGGTTAAAGAGTTATGGGCCGGGTTTACTCGCTCATCCACTGGATGATGGCTCGGTAATCCTCGGCACTGCAGTCCATGCACAAACCACGCGGCGGCATCGCCTTGAAACCCTGGGTCACGTGTTGCACCAGCGTCTCCATACCTTTCGCCAACCTCGGCGTCCAAGCTGCCTGATCACCCTTGCGGGGCGCCATGGGTAGTTGGCCGGAATGACAGGCACCACAAACACGGTTGTACACAGCTTCCGGATCCTGTGTAGCCTGAGCGCTGTAAAGCGGCATCAAGACACCGGCAGCTAGCAGCCATTTCGTCATAAAACGACCTTTTCAGGGTTGAGAGCGAGCTGCGTTCTAGTGCGCAATTTCGGTCGGTCGCTCCCGTGAGCTTCATCCTACGCTGGGACAAAGCGCACACAAAATCTGCGGCATTATATACTGGCGTCACTGAAACGGAAACGACACAGCTTGCCGCGTCCATTCCCGACGCCGCCCACATCGGAAATCCCATGCAACTGAAGAACCCCATCCTTGGCCTGTGCCAACAGTCCACCTTCATGCTCAGCGCCGCCAAAGTCGACCAGTGTCCCGACGATGAAGGTTTCGAAGTGGCCTTTGCCGGGCGTTCCAACGCCGGCAAGTCCAGCGCGCTGAACACCCTGACCCATGCCAGCCTGGCACGCACCTCGAAAACCCCAGGCCGCACACAGCTCTTGAACTTCTTCAAGCTAGACGATGAACGGCGTTTGGTCGACCTGCCCGGTTACGGTTATGCCAAAGTGCCGATTCCGCTCAAGCAGCATTGGCAGCGCCACTTGGAAGCCTACTTGGGCAGTCGCGAGAGTTTGAAAGGGCTCATCCTGATGATGGACATCCGCCATCCGATGACCGACTTTGACTTGTTGATGCTCGATTGGGCAGTCGCCAGCGGCATGCCGATGCACATTTTGTTGACCAAGGCCGACAAGCTCACTTACGGCGCAGCGAAGAACACGCTGCTCAAAGTGCAATCGGAAATCCGCAAGGGATGGGGCGACGCGATCACCATCCAGCTGTTTTCGGCGCCCAAGCGTATGGGTCTGGAAGAAGCCTATACCGTGCTGGCCGATTGGATGGAACTGGCGGACAAGGGCAGCGAAGAGGCCGAGTAAGCCAAATCGCAGGCAAAAAAAACCCCGGACTTCTTATGGGGAGGGGGAAGTTCGGGGTCCAAGTTCCGGACCGCTAGGGCGGGGTCCAGATATCTGCCAACACTTAACACAACATAGGAGCATTGAAGGGCTTCACCAGCCATTCAAAATCTCTGAGTGGCAATTCACGGGTTTAGTTCAGATTATTTTTGGAAATAACCGTAGGAAGTTTCCGAGCTAACGAAGCCGTCGCTGGCATTGCGGTGACTCCCTGTGGCGAGGGAGCTTGCTCCCGCTGGCTGCGCAGCAGGCCTCGCCACAAAAGCCCTAGGCCTCAGGACGTGGGAATCAGTGCGCCTCGTCCCAGTTATTGCCCACGCCCACTTCCACCAGCAGCGGCACGTCCAGGGTGGCGGCGGCGCTCATGTGCAGGCGAACCTCTTCGCGCACCTGATCGACCAGGTCTTCGCGCACTTCCAGCACCAATTCGTCGTGTACTTGCAGGATGACTTTCGCATCCAGACCTGACGCCGTCAGCCAGCCATCCACAGCCACCATGGCTTTCTTGATGATGTCGGCGGCGGTGCCTTGCATCGGTGCGTTGATCGCCGTGCGTTCGGCGCCTTTGCGCAGCGCCGGGTTCTTCGCGTTGATGTCCGGCAAGTACAGCCGACGGCCGAAGATGGTTTCGACGAAGCCTTGCTCGGCTGCCTGGGCACGGGTGCGCTCCATGTATTCCAGCACGCCAGGGTAGCGGGCGAAGTAGCGGTCGATGTAAGCCTGGGACTGCTTGCGATCGACACCGATCTGCTTGGCCAGGCCGAAGGCGCTCATGCCATAGATCAAACCGAAGTTGATCGCCTTGGCACTGCGACGCTGATCATGGGTGACGGCTTCCAGTTCGACGCCGAAAACTTCGGCAGCGGTGGCTCGGTGTACATCAAGGTCGTTGCGAAACGCGTGGAGCAACCCCTCATCCTTGGCGAGGTGCGCCATGATCCGCAGTTCGATCTGCGAATAATCCGCCGCCAGCAGCTTGTAGCCTTTCGGCGCGACGAACGCCTGGCGGATGCGCCGGCCTTCGGCGGTGCGAATCGGAATGTTCTGCAGGTTCGGGTCGATGGACGACAGCCGCCCGGTCGCGGCGACCGCTTGTTGGTAATTGGTATGGACGCGACCGGTGCGGCTGTTGATCTGTTCCGGCAGGCGATCGGTGTAGGTGCTCTTGAGCTTGCTCAACGAGCGGTACTGCATCAATACCTTGGGCAGCGGGTAATCCTGCTCCGCCAGTTCGGCAAGTACCGCTTCGGCAGTGGATGCCTGGCCCTTGGCGGTTTTGCTGAGCACTGGCAAACCGAGCTTTTCGTACAGGATCACGCCCAATTGCTTCGGCGAGCCCAGGTTGAACTCTTCGCCGGCGATGGCAAACGCCTCACGCTCCAGCGCCACCAGCTTTTCGCCCAACTCGACGCTTTGCACGCCCAGGAGGTTGGCATCGACCAACGCGCCCTGGCGCTCGATGCGCGCCAAGACCGGCATCAACGGCATTTCGATTTCGTTGAGGACTTTGCCCAGGCTCGGCGTGGCGGCCAATTTTTCCTGTAGGGCCTGGTGCAAGCGGAAGGTCACGTCGGCGTCTTCAGCGGCGTAGGGCCCGGCCAGTTCCAGGGAGATCTGATCGAAGGTCAATTGCTTGACCCCTTTGCCGGCGATGTCCTGGAAATCCGTCTTGCTTTGGCCCAGGTATTTCAGCGCCAGGCTGTCCATGTCGTGGCGAGTCGCGGTGGAGTCCAGCACATAGGATTCAAGCATGGTGTCGAAAGCGATACCTTGCATGAAAATGCCATTGTCCTGATCACCGCCAATGGCGCAATTGGCCAGGATGTTGGTTTCGAACTTGGCATGCTGACCGACCTTGAGCTTGTTCGGGTTTTCCAGCAACGGCTTGAGAGCGTTGAGCACCGTGTCGCGGTCCAGCTGCTCCGGCACGCCCATGTAGGAATGGGTCAGCGGGATATAAGCCGCCTCAAAAGGGGCCACGGCGAACGACAAGCCAACGAGCTGCGAATGCTGGGCATCGCCACCGTTGGTTTGCGTGACCAAGGAAAACAGCGGCGCCTGTTCGAGCTTGGACAACCAGGCATCGAAGCTCGACTGATCGAGAATGACCTCGTACTTCGCCTCAGCGCCCCCCGGCAGCTCGTCGGCAACTTCAATGATCTCCTGCCCGGCACGCTTGGCGTCACGCTGGTTATCTTCGAACCAGCTCTTGAATTCCAGCAACGTGTACAACTCGGCAAGCTTCTCGTGATCCGGCGCGCCCATCTGCAAATCGTCGAGGCCGATATCCAAGGGAACGTCGGTCTTGATGGTCGCCAACTCGTAGGAAAGAAACGCCATTTCCTTGTGCTCTTCCAGCTTGGCGGCCAGCGTCTTGGCGCCACGAATCGGCAGCGTTGCAACGATATCCAGTTGCGCATACAGCTCGGTCAGGCCGCCGTTGACACCCACCAAGAGGCCGGAAGCGGTTTTTGGCCCGATGCCCGGCACACCCGGGATGTTGTCGGACGAGTCGCCCATTAATGCCAGATAGTCGATGATCTGCTCCGGAGCGACGCCAAACTTCTCCTTCACGCCAGCCACGTCCAGTGCGCTACCGGTCATCGTGTTGACCAAGGTAATGTGGCCATCGACCAACTGCGCCATGTCCTTGTCGCCGGTGGAGATCACCACTGGGCGGTCGGCGGCGGCGCTGCTGCGGGCCAGGGTGCCGATCACGTCGTCGGCTTCGACGTTGTCCACACACAGCAGCGGGAAGCCCAAGGCTTTCACGCTGGCATGCAACGGCTCGATCTGCACGCGCATGTCGTCGGGCATGCTCGGACGATTAGCCTTGTACTCAGCGTAAAGCGCATCGCGAAACGTTCCACCCTTGGCGTCGAATACCACCGCGAACGGGCTGTCCGGATACTGCTTGCGCAGGCTCTTGAGCATGTTCAACACACCCTTGACCGCGCCGGTCGGCAGGCCTTTGGAGGTGGTCAGCGGTGGCAGCGCGTGAAAGGCGCGGTACAGATAAGAAGAACCGTCCACCAGGACGAGGGGGGCTTGGCTCATGAGCAGGATCAACCTTTTCGGCGGGTCCGGGGCTAGAATAGCGGGACCGTTGACGACAAAGGGACAAGGTTATCATGCGTACACTAAATCGCCTGTTACTGGCTGGCTTGTTTGCATTCACCCCGCTAGCCGTCATGGCCGCGGACGACGCACCTTCGGCGGACCCGGATGTCACCATCCGCACCGAAGGTGACAGAACCATTCAGGAATATCGGCAAAACGGCTTTTTGTACGCGATCAAGGTCACGCCCAAAAACGGCAAGCCATACTTCCTCGTGCGCGCTGACGGCACCGATGCAAACTTCATCCGATCGGACCAGCCGGATATGCTGATCCCTTCGTGGAAAATCTTTGAGTGGTAATACCGCTCTCGACTTCAATCGGCGCTCGCTGAAGAGCGCCCGTACTGGCAGTTTTAACCATGTCTGTGTTCACGCCCCTGGCTCGGCCCGAGCTGGAAACCTTTCTCGCCCCTTATGGGCTCGGCCGCCTGCTTGATTTCCAGGGGATTGCCGCTGGCAGCGAAAACACCAACTTCTTTATCAGCCTGGAACGGGGCGAATTTGTCCTGACCCTGGTCGAGCGCGGCCCTGTGCAGGAGATGCCGTTCTTTATCGAGCTGCTGGACGTCCTGCACGACGCCGACCTGCCGGTGCCTTACGCCTTGCGCACCACCGACGGCGTCGCGCTGCGGGAACTGGCGGGCAAGCCGGCGCTGCTGCAACCGCGCCTGGCGGGCAAACACATCAAGCAGGCCAACGCCCAGCACTGCGCCCAGGTCGGCGAGTTGCTCGCGCACCTGCACCTGGCCACCCGCGACAACATGATCAAGCGCAAGACTGATCGCGGCCTGGATTGGATGCAGGAGGAGGGTGCCAAGCTGTTGTCGCACCTCGATGCCGAGCCTCGTCGGCTACTTGAGGCGGCGCTTGATGAAATAACGCTGAAAAAGGTCGGCATCCTGGCGCTGCCGCGCGCCAACATCCATGCCGATCTGTTCCGCGATAATGCAATGTTCGAAGGCACGCACCTGACCGGCTTGATCGACTTCTACAACGCCTGCTCCGGGCCGATGCTGTATGACGTCGCCATCGCCTTGAACGATTGGTGCTCGGATGACGACGGTGCGCTCGATGGCCCCCGGGCGCGAGCGTTGCTGGGCGCCTATGCGGCGCTACGGCCGTTCACCGCCGCCGAGGCCGAGCTGTGGCCCACCATGCTGCGCGTGGCGTGCGTGCGGTTCTGGCTGTCGCGGTTGATCGCCGCCGAATCGTTTGCCGGGCAGGATGTGTTGATTCACGATCCGATGGAATTCCAGCAGCGGTTGGCGCAGCGGCAAACGGTTCACACGGTGTTGCCGTTCGCCCTGTAACAACCGGCGGACCTGAATGCCTTCGTGGCGAGGGAGCTTGCTCCCGCTGGGCTGCGCAGCAGCCCCAAGATTTTGCGGTCGCTGCGCAACCGAGCGGGAGCAAGCTCCCTCGCCGCAGTAGAGTGGTGGGTCACAACGACTCCAGGCATCCCGCCAAATCATTCCCCAGCTTCTCCAACAACTGCTCATACCCCTGCGCCGTCGCCGGGGTGTAGCCGCCCAGTGCATCCAGCTCCGCCAGTTTCACCGGCAGGCCGGCCACCAGGGTTTCGGCCAGGCGCGGGCGCAGGGGCGGTTCGCTGAAGACGCAGGTCTTGCCCACGGCTTGCAAGCGCGTGCGCATCGCCGCCACGTGCTGGGCGCCGGGCTGGACTTCGGCGGCCACGGCGAACACCCCGGCGTGCTTGAGGCCGTAGTTGTCTTCAAAATAGTCGAACGCTTCATGGAAGACGAAATACGGCTTGCCAGCGACCCCAGCCAGACGTGCCTTGAGACGCGCATCCATGGCATCGAGGCGCTGATTGAAGCCCTTGAGGTTGCTTTGATAGCGGGACGCGTTTGCCGGATCCGCTGCGCTCAGGTCAGCCGCCATCTTGGCAGCGATCACCCGCGCATTAAGCGGAGAGAGCCAAAGATGGGCGTCCACCGTGCCGGGGCGATGGTCGTGATCATGCTCATCGCTGCCGTGATCCTCATCTTCGTGGGAGGCACTGTCGTCGGCGAAATGACGCAACTTGAGCCCTGGCAGGTCCTGCACTGCAACGGAAGGCAGCGTACGACCGTTCAACACACGCGGTAGGAAACCTTCCATGTCAGGGCCAATCCAGTACAACAGGTCCACTGACTGCACCTTGCGTACATCCGATGGCCGCAACGCATAGTGATGCGGCGAAGCCCCTGGCGGCAGCAATACTTGCGGAACGGCCACGCCGTCCTGCACGGCGGCGGCAATCAGTTGCAGCGGCTTGATACTGGTGAGGACCTTGACGTCGGCCTGAACCGAGCCAATCAGTAGAAAACTTGCGACAAAAGCGACAAAGAGCGAAAAAATTCGGGACACGATGACCACTCGGAGAGACGAGAACGGGTAACATAATAACGTCTCTCACTAAACTCGTCGCTGCCCATGCCTATTACGCCCCTTGCCAGTCGTCCACATGATCACTCCCACTGCGTGCATAGCGCCTTGTCCGAGGCCGACGCCATCTGCGCGCGCCAAGGGTTGCGCCTGACCGCCCTGCGGCGGCGCGTGCTGGAATTGGTCTGGCAGAGCCACAAGCCGCTGGGCGCCTACGACATTCTTGCGGTGCTCAGTGAGCAGGACGGTCGCCGCGCCGCGCCGCCAACCGTCTATCGGGCGCTGGATTTCCTCTTGGAAAACGGCCTGGTGCATCGCATTTCGTCGCTGAACGCCTTCGTCGGCTGCAACCATCCGGAGCACGCCCACCAAGGCCAGTTCCTGATCTGCCGTGAATGCCACGCCGCCATCGAGCTGGAACAGAAGTCCATCAGCGATGCCATCATCGCCAGTGCCAAGGACGTCGGCTTTGTGGTCGATACCCAGACCGTCGAAGTGGTTGGCCTCTGCTCCGGCTGCCAGGGGGCCTGATGAGCAATGCGTTGATCCGCCTCGAACAGGTGGCCGTGACGTTCGCCGGGCAGAACGTGCTGGACAACATTCACTTGAGCGTCGAACCGGGGCAGATCGTGACGTTGATCGGCCCCAACGGCGCCGGCAAGACCACCCTGGTGCGGGCCGTGCTGGGTCTGCTCAAGCCCGACAGCGGCAGCGTCTGGCGCAAGCCCAAGTTGCGTGTCGGCTACATGCCGCAAAAGCTTCATGTCGATGCGACCTTGCCACTGTCGGTGCTGCGCTTCTTGCGCCTGGTGCCTGGGGTGGATCGCGAACGAGCCTTGGCTGCCTTGAAGGAAGTCGGTGCCGAGCAGGTCATCGACAGCCCGGTGCAAAGCGTTTCCGGTGGCGAAATGCAGCGCGTATTGCTGGCCCGCGCCCTGTTGCGCGAGCCCGAACTGCTGGTGCTCGACGAACCCGTGCAAGGCGTCGATGTGGCCGGCCAGGCCGAGCTGTACAGTTTGATTACCCGTTTGCGCGACCGCCACCGCTGCGGCGTGCTGATGGTCTCCCACGATCTTCACTTGGTCATGAGCACCACCGACCAGGTGGTTTGCCTCAACCGTCACGTCTGCTGTTCCGGGCATCCCGAGCAAGTCAGCAGTGATCCGGCGTTTGTCGAGCTTTTCGGAAAGAACGCACAAAGCCTGGCGATTTATCATCATCACCATGACCACGCCCATGATCTGCATGGCTCGGTGGTCAGTGCCTCACCTGTTTCTACCCACGTTCACGGAGATGGCTGCAAGCATGGCTGATTTTCTGTTGTACGCCCTGCTCGCAGGCTTGGCCCTCGCACTGGTGGCGGGTCCCCTGGGCTCGTTCGTGGTTTGGCGACGCATGGCCTATTTTGGTGACACCTTGTCCCACGCGGCGCTGCTCGGCGTGGCCCTCGGGTTTCTGCTGGATGTCAGCCCGGCTATCGCCGTGACCGTTGGCTGCCTGTTGCTGGCGGTGGTGCTGGTCACCCTGCAACAGCGCCAGCCGCTGGCGTCCGACACACTGCTGGGCATCCTGGCACCGAGCACGCTGTCCCTCGGGCTGGTGGTGCTCAGCTTCATGCGTGACGTGCGGATCGACTTGATGGCCTATCTGTTCGGCGACCTCTTGGCGATCAGCCCGACGGATCTTTCATGGATCCTCGGCGGCAGCGCAGCAGTGCTGCTGTTACTGGTCGCGCTGTGGCGTCCGTTGCTGGCGGTCACCGTCCATGAAGAGCTGGCACGGGTCGAAGGCTTGCCCGTGGTGGGCTTGCGGCTGGCACTGATGTTGTTGATCGCGGTGGTGATCGCCGTGGCGATGAAGATCGTCGGTGTGTTGCTGATTACTTCGTTGCTGATCATCCCGGCCGCTGCCGCGCAGCGGCACGCCCGTTCTCCCGAACAGATGGCATTGGGCGCGAGCCTGCTGGGCATGCTCGCGGTGTGCGGCGGGCTGGCGCTGTCGTGGTTCAAGGACACCCCGGCCGGCCCGTCGATCGTGGTCAGCGCCGCGGCGTTGTTTCTGCTGAGTTTTGTCCTGCCTCGTCGAGGGGTGTAGACTTGCTCGCTTTTTGCGCAAATAGAGAGTCGCAGGAATGAACCCGTTCGCCTCCCGTTATCTGCTCCTTGTCGCGTTCTCCCTACTGCTGGGCGCCTGTCAGAGCACGCCGCCGGTCACCCAGGCTCCCGATACACGGGGCCCGGCCATCGCGCAGCTTGAACAAAGCCTGGCTGCCAATGAACTGGCCACCGCCGAAAATCGATTGACCGCATTGCAGGCTCAATCGCCCGAAGATCCCTCGCTGGAACCCTATCAGCGCCAATTGGCCGAGGCGTATTTGCGCCGCAGCCAGATCGACCTGCAAAAAGGCGACGTGAACGCCGCCGCCACGGCGCTGAGCCGGGCACGTGCACTGATGCCAAAAGCGCCAGCGCTCACCGGCGAAGTCAACAGCGCAATTGCCGAAGCCCGCAAGGCCGAACTGGAAAAAGCCGAAGCCGCGCTCCAGGCCGCCGAAGCAAAACCGGTCGCCAAGGTGATCGATCCGAGTGCGCAAAGCACCACAGTTGCGTTGAACATCGGCGATATCCAGAAGATGCGTCATCAACTGGACGCCATCGCCGCCGATGTAGTGAATTATCAATGTGACGTCAGCATCCAGGCGCCGCGTACCGACGATTACCCTTGGCTGGCCACCTTGCTGACCAAGCGGGTCAAGAAACTTGATCCGGGGTTTGATTTGAAACTGCAGAAGCACATTTTGCGCAGTGTGCCGGCGCAGGTTGTGCTGACTCCGCGTAAGCAGTAAAGCATCGCGAGCGACTTCGCTCGCGATAGCGCCCTACCAGACAACAAATCCCTTTAGGCTGGAACCGCCTTCGCCTTCAGCTCCCGCGCCCAAACCCGATGCTGAGCAATCGCCGCAAAAAACCGCGAAAAACCGCTCGCATCCGCATCTTCGATCAATCCCGCATCCACCTCCAGCTTCAACTCCACCAACAACTGCCGGGCCTCACCATGAAGCCCAATGGCTTTCAGATGCTTGTAGGCCTCCAGCACGTAGTGCAACGCCACGCCGTCGCGACTCAAGGCCTTGATCGACTCCGCTCCACCGGGCACGAACACCGCGTCGAAGGCAATCGACGGCAACCCTTCCATGGACGCATCTACCGCCAACGTCTGCCCATCGGCGGTGGTGACCGGCGCCGAAGTTGGCCCCAGCACTTTGGCGTGGGCGCCCTCAGCCTCCAGGGCCTGCTTGAGCGCATCGATGATCGCCCCATCGACACCGTTAGCCACCAACACCGCCACTTTGCGCGTCTTGATGTCGCCGGACAGCAGGTTCGCCTGGCTTAAGGCGGGGGATTGCTCCAGCGATGGCGTCGGAACGTCGACCGTTCCAGCGGTCGGTGCCGGCAAGCCGAGGTTTTTCGCGACCCGCCCGGCCAGTTCCAAGTCGATGTTGGCGAGGATCTCATTGACCTGCCGCGCCCGGATGAACTCCCGCTCCACCTTGCCCAGCTCGAAGCTGTAGGCCGCGATGATGTGCTCTTGCTCGTGAGCGCTCATGCTTTTGTAGAACAGCCGTGCCTGGGAGAAATGATCGCCGAACGAATCACTGCGTTGGCGGATCTTGTGGGCGTCGATGCGCTCCGGATAACTTTCGAAACCGCCATCCTGCGGGCCGGGCGGGGTTTCCTTCGGCCAGCCGCCGTCGATGGAATTTGGCTCGTAGGAGGCGCGCCCCTTGTCGATGGTGGTGCGGTGCATGGCATCCCGCTGGCCATTGTGTACCGGGGTGATTGCACGGTTGATCGGCAGCTCATGAAAATTCGGCCCACCGAGTCGGCTGATCTGCGTATCGGTGTAGGAAAACAGCCGGCCTTGCAGCAATGGGTCGTTGGAAAAGTCGATTCCCGGCACGATATGCCCGGGGCAGAACGCTATCTGCTCGACTTCAGCGAAAAAATTGTCCGGATTACGGTTCAGCACCATCTTGCCCAGCGGGGTGATGGGAACGAGCTCCTCAGGAATAATCTTGGTCGGGTCGAGCAGGTCAAAGTCAAACTTGTGCTCGTCTTCCTCGGCGACGACTTGCACGCCGAACTCCCATTCCGGGTAATCCCCCGTCTCAATCGATTCCCACAGATCGCGGCGGTGGTAGTCGGTGTCCTTACCGGCCAGTTTTTGCGCTTCGTCCCATACCAATGAACACGTACCGGCTTTGGGACGCCAGTGGAACTTGACGAAGCTGCTGCGACCTTCAGCATTGATCATGCGGAAGGTGTGGACGCCAAAGCCTTGCATGGTCCGTAGGCTCTTTGGAATTGCCCTGTCGGACATCGCCCAGATCACCATATGAGCGGACTCCGGCACCAGCGATACAAAGTCCCAGAACGTGTCGTGGGCCGAACCGCCAGTAGGAATTTCGTTATGGGGCTCGGGTTTAACCGCGTGGACGAAGTCTGGAAACTTCACCGCATCCTGTATGAAAAATACCGGCATGTTGTTGCCCACCAAGTCGAAGTTGCCTTCGTCGGTGAAAAACTTCACAGCAAAGCCACGCACGTCCCGCACAGTGTCGCCGGAACCCCGTGGACCTTGCACGGTGGAAAAGCGCACGAACACCGGGGTTTTCTTGCTCGGGTCCTGTAGGAAACCGGCCTTGGTCAGTGCTGAATGCGCTTCATAGCTCTGGAAATAACCATGGGCGCCGGTGCCGCGGGCGTGAACGATGCGCTCGGGGATGCGTTCGTGGTCAAAATGCGTGATTTTTTCACGCATGATGAAGTCTTCAAGCAGGGACGGCCCACGCGGCCCGGCGCGGAGAGTGTTCTGGTTGTCGGCGATTTTCACGCCTTGGTTGGTACGCAAGGCCTGTTCGGTTGCGTCGGAGCGAAACTGCTCAAGACTCTCGAGCTTGGCGTTGGTATTGCTGCGATCCAGTGTGTCGGTCCCGGCCAGTTGGCTGGGGGCGGCAGGTTTTTCAGTGCTCATCAGGCATGACTCCTCGTTGCGATCCCCGCCTTGGCCAGGACCCGTGGGTTCGATGCGCCAGGCACGGTACCTGGGCATGTTTGGAGTTGCTTAATGAGTGACCGATGCCGTTTCGCTGTGTTCCTTTTTTATGTCCTTTGATCGCCTTATTGCCAATTCGCTGGTTCCATCTCAAATAAATGCTAAGAACCTCTATACGGACAGGCTAAAATGCGCGCCCGGCTAACCGCTGATCCTTTTCCAACGCGCCCCACAAGGTTCGCTACGTGATCGAGTTTCAAAACGTCCATAAAACCTACCGGGTTTCCGGTAAGGATATCCCCGCCCTGCACCCGACCAATCTGACGATTGAGAATGGCCAGGTCTTCGGCCTGATCGGCCATTCCGGTGCAGGAAAAAGTACCCTGCTGCGCCTGATCAATCGCCTGGAAGATTCCACGGGCGGCAAGATCATCGTCGACGGTGAAGAAGTCACCGCCCTGGACGCCAGCGGCCTGCGCCGTTTTCGCCAGCAAGTCGGGATGATCTTCCAGCACTTCAACCTGCTGGCGTCCAAGACCGTGGCCGACAACGTCGCGCTACCCCTGACGCTCGCGGGCGAATTGTCCCGCAGCGACATCGACCGCCGCGTCGCCGAGCTGCTGGCGCGGGTAGGGCTGTCCGACCACGCCCGCAAATACCCGGCGCAGTTGTCCGGCGGCCAGAAGCAGCGCGTCGGCATCGCCCGCGCCCTGGCGACCAAGCCAAAAATACTATTGTGCGACGAGGCCACCAGCGCCCTAGACCCGCAGACCACCGCTTCGGTGCTGCAATTGCTGGCGGAGATCAACCGCGAGCTGAAGCTGACCATCGTACTGATCACCCATGAAATGGACGTGATCCGCCGCGTCTGCGATCAAGTGGCGGTAATGGACGCCGGCGTGATCGTCGAGCAAGGCCCGGTGGCCGAGGTGTTCCTGCACCCCAAGCACCCGACCACTAAGCGTTTCGTCCAGGAAGACGAGCAGATCGACGAAAGCGAACAGCGCGACGATTTCGCACACGTGCCGGGGCGCATCGTGCGTCTGACGTTCCAGGGCGATGCAACCTACGCGCCATTGCTCGGCACCGTCGCCCGGGAAACCGGTGTGGACTACAGCATCCTGGCCGGTCGCATCGACCGCATCAAAGACACCCCCTACGGGCAACTGACCCTCGCCATCACCGGCGGTGACATGGAGGCGGCGTTCGCCCGCTTCACCGCGGCTGATGTCCACATGGAGGTGCTGCGCTGATGGAACTGTTGAATTCGTTTTTCTCCAACATCGACTGGCTGGAAATCTGGCTGGCGACCGGCGACACCTTCCTGATGCTGTTCGGTTCGCTGCTGTTCACCGTGCTGCTCGGCTTGCCCCTGGGCGTGCTGCTGTTCCTCTGCAGCCCGCGCCAGTTGCTCGAAGCCCGGGGCCTTTACGCGCTGCTGTCGCTGATCGTCAACATCCTGCGTTCGCTGCCGTTCATCATCCTGTTGATCGTGATGATCCCGTTCACGGTATTGATCACCGGCACCTCCCTGGGCGTGGCCGGTGCAATCCCACCGCTGGTAGTCGGCGCGACACCGTTCTTCGCCCGCCTGGTGGAAACCGCCCTGCGAGAGGTCGATCGCGGAATCATCGAAGCCACCCAGGCCATGGGCGCAACGACGCGGCAGATCATCGTCAACGCCTTGCTGCCAGAAGCCCGTCCAGGCATTTTTGCAGCGATTACGGTGACGGCGATTACGCTAGTCTCCTACACGGCGATGGCCGGTGTAGTCGGCGCCGGTGGCTTGGGCGACCTGGCGATCCGCTTCGGCTACCAGCGCTTCCAGACCGATGTGATGGTGGTCACGGTGGTGTTGCTGCTGGTGCTGGTGCAGGTGCTACAAACCGTGGGCGACAAGCTGGTTGTGCATTTCTCTAGAAAATAAGGCCTCGCGCCAAATAAACCATGAGCCGGCCATTCGCTGGCAGGCGCCAAGAGCGGGCGCCTCAAAAGGAGTTAGTTGAATGAAGAAGTTACTGGTTGCCTTCGCTGCCGCCGCAGCGTTTTCCGCCCACGCCGCCGACACCCTGACCGTCGCGGCCACGCCGGTCCCCCACGCGGAAATCCTCGAATTCGTGAAGCCGGCCTTGGCGAAGGAAGGCGTGGACCTCAAGGTCAAAGTCTTCACCGACTACATCCAGCCCAACGTACAAGTCGCTGAAAAGCGCCTGGACGCCAACTTCTTCCAACACCAGCCGTACCTGGATGAGTTCAACAAGGCCAAGGGCACGAACCTGGTAAGCGTGGCCGGTGTGCACTTGGAGCCACTGGGCGCGTACTCCAGTAAGTACAAGGCACTTACCGAATTGCCGGGCGGCGCTAACGTGGTGATCCCTAACGACGCTACCAACGGTGGCCGTGCGCTGTTGCTGCTGGCGAAAGCTGGGGTGATCAAGCTGAAGGATTCGAACAACATTCTATCGACTACCAAGGACATTGTTGAGAACCCGAAGGACCTGAAATTCCGTGAACTGGAAGCGGCGACCATTCCGCGGGTGCTGACTCAGGTGGATCTGGCGTTGATCAATACCAACTATGCGTTGGAAGCCAAGCTTGATCCTTCCAAGGATGCGTTGGTGATTGAAGGTAGCGACTCACCTTACGTGAACATCCTGGTGGCTCGTCCGGACGACAAGAATAGCGAGGCGATGAAGAAGCTGGTGGCGGCGTTGCATACGCCGGAAGTGAAGGCTTTTATTCTTGAGAAGTACAAAGGCGCGGTTTTGCCGGCGTTTTGAGCTGATTGGGTGTGAAGAAACGGGGCTGCGCGGAAGCAAGGTCCCGTTTTTTAATCTGATGGCGTTACGCGCGACCTGTCATAGCAATATGGACAACCCCATCCGGCCAATAAGGAATACCAACAAAAAAAGAAACAATATACGAATTAATCCACTCCCATAACGCAAAGCCAAAAATGTGCCTGTCAGGGCACCCGCCATATTACAAATTGCGACCAGCCCACCAATTATCCACAGCACATGACCTGACGGTATAAAAAATAGCAGCGCCGCGCTAAACGTTCCCAAGTTAACCAGTTTTGCTGAAGCGGATGCATTCAGGAAATCGTAGCCAAAATACTTAACGAAAATAAATAACAAAAAACTACCACTGCCGGGACCAAAGACCCCATCATAAAATCCAATTACGCCGCCAAAAAAAACCCCAAGTAGCACTTCTCTGGGTCCACATTGAGCGTTCGAGTGAACAAGCCCTAGATCCTTTTTTGCGAATGTATAAACAGCCATTACCACCAATACAAAAAAGACAAAATATTCCATTATCGCCTTCGGAACGAGCGAGACGGAAAAAGCACCCACAAACGAAAATACAAAAGCCGAGAGCATAGTCGGAAGCATCAGCTTCCAAACAATTTTTATTCTTTTAACGTAACTAAATATAGACGAAAGATTTCCTGCAAGTACAGCCAGCTTATTAGTTCCAAAAACTGTGCTCAGCGAGTGCTGAGGCAATGCGTGAAGGAGGGCGGGTACTTGAACCAGCCCACCTCCCCCCACGGCAGCATCGATCATCCCCCCGCAAAAAGCAAAAAAACCCAACGCAACCATGCCGTATTCAATTTGCATAAAAATCATCCACTATCAACTTCATTATCGGGCGTCATTACCCAATTAAAAAATCTGAGCATGTACAGTCGATCTTTGGATAGTTCGGCCGAATTATTCGGAAGGCATTCAAGAGATATCAATATTGATTAATAGTATATTTTTGCCTACGCCATATCACCAGAAGCCACGCTGAGGGGGAACGCTTAACCAATGCAACCGCTTGCTGCTCTCCTTAAATTACAGCAGCGCTTCATGCAGGGCATGGAAAGCTCTTCCGACACGTTGATTGTAATCAAGCATAACGTCCTTGAGCTGATCAATATCAAGCCTCTGGTCGGCAAGACGACCGAAAGCTTGCGCTGCGGCTAAAGCATGTAATCCATGCTTATTTTCCACTTCGCCAGAATGCACTAAGACATAGCCTTTTGCTTCGCGAAGTTTTTTGAGATTTCTACTCAGCGAGGCATTCAGAGAAACTAGCTTTTCTTCGATATATTGAGCGATAAAATTGTACTCACGTCCATTCCAGAGCTCTGAAGCGATTGAAACCATCATAGCGTTCATGATGGATCGTTTATGCTCTATTGAATTCATGGCAGCTCTATGCTTCGCCACACCTACCTTGTAGAGAAACTCAGAAAAGGCGTTACACTCGTTAACGGCGTATTGATTCTCTACCCAACCTGTAGCACCAAAGGCGGCTGTCATATAGGAATACATACCATCATGTCCCTCATGCCCAAGGCCGAAATCGTCTTTAGCAACCTCATGCATATGCGCCAAGACAATGTTGTATTCCATTTGTTTTTCGACAGAGATAGAGACAGCATCTGCAGATAAACGCATGATTGTTTTCGCGGCAACCAGACTCGTAGTCTTGTGTATTTCGTTCCATCCATTAAAAAATTTTAGAATTCCCACATCAGGTTTATCCTTTTTAAGGAACGCTCGAAATGCGCGCTCAGCATAGGACTGAGCGTCCTGAGTAACTGTGTGGAAAAGGACTTCGCGCATCGCATTCTGAATTTCAGCGACTTGTTCGATCTGCGCAGACACAGGGGCCCTGCGGTGTCCATCTGAGAGCAATCTTCCGGGAATCTTCAGATTTTTTAGATGTTTTGGTAACCCATCAATAAAAACCTCGCCAAAGTCGTGTATAGACGAAGAACCGTCGAACATGTTGAAGCGGTTGTGCAATGACGATGAGTTCATGATTTAGCCTTGATCCTTAAAGGCTTACAGAGGGCAACGATCCAACATTCAAGTCACCATTAAGTGCAAGCAAATAATAGAAACCATAGGCAAGGCGCACAAGCCGGCGGATTCCGGCGTAGTTGTAGGCAAAGGCGCAAGGATGAGTAGCTTGGTGGAAGGGTTGGTGGCGGGAGAATAAACAGAGTTCGTCTTTAGCCTGTAGTTCGGAACGAGAGTGCGTGCCTCAACCAAAAGCAAACCCGACGCATGGAGGATATCACGGCGAGGACCTTCCAGATCGAAGGCCAGGTTGCTGACCATCGCGTCGGCTACCGCCAGGGTTTCGCTGAGGTTGGCGAGGACGGATTCGTTGTCGGCATTTTTTGCGACGGTGAAGAGTTGACCCGGTTGGGACGTATCTTCGGACTTTTCCGGCTTTGGTAGCAGGTAGTGACAGAAAACGGGGCTCACCCCAACGGTCACGGAAGCCACACAAGATCACGGGCAATCATCAATTTGATTGACATAGTGATTGTTCCGCAACAATACTTACCCCAACGCATGAGAGGTGACTCTCGTGCCTACCTTCCGAGGCCCGCTTGAGAGAAATCTCTGCGGGCTTTCGTGTTTCTATGGCAAGGAATCCGGTCACTATGACGCATTACGTCGCGTACCTGGACGAATTCGGGCACGTCGGCCAGTACGTCTCGCGCAACCATCCAAGGTATAAAACGCATCCTGCTTTCGGGTTTGCTGGCCTGATCCTTCCGGCTACCGAAATCCGCGAGTTCGCAATCTATTTCTACAAGCTGAAATGCCAACTCTTAGCGTTCGACCTTGCCAACGATAATCCCAAGAATCTGCCGGCCTATCAGTGGGAAAAAAAGGGTTCTCAGCTTTATGCACTCCGTAACGTCACCAAATACGAGCAGCTCCGGCGCTCCACGTTCCGTCTACTGAGCCACATTGAGAAAATCGGCGGTCACGTGTTCTACACGGGAGAGCACAAGACGACTGACCCTGATGCCCATGACTCCACCGAGACGTTCAAACGACAGCTTTTGCAGTCAGTGCGCAAAATAGACCGTTTCTGCGTACAGAGCTGCTCAACCTTCATGTTGATGCTCGATGAGCAACGCTGCGGTAATGAATGGCGGGAAACTAATGTGGAGGTCTGCACGCTGGCAATGTTTGAGGATGCGTCGGAAAAATGCAGGGCACTCATTGAGCCGCCAATTCAGGCCGAAAGCCACCTGTTCCAAACCATCCAGTGCGCCGACTGGATCTGCGGCCTTATCGGGCGCCTGACAGCCTTGTTCGTTGCCCCTGGTGAATATCCAGAGCTGGAACCATTCGACAAGTATTTTTCAGATCGTATCGCCAAAGTCACAATGCCAGGCAGCGGCCTGGAACACCAGAAAACCGCTGAGGTACCTGCCGAGCAGGCCGGAGAGGCTATGCCCGACGCAACGGGGGCCCTTGCAGGCGATTAATCCTTGTAAGGTACCTAGAGCGCTAGTAAAGCAAACCCGACATCGTGTATCGGGTTTGCTTTTTATGAGGACATTTACCTGCTATCGCGGATCGACGTTATCCAGCACCCGATGCTACCTCTTCCCTACTAAAAGAAGGGTGGCGGCTGTACGCAGGTTAGTAGACCGGGGAGATCAGCATTGCCGGCGCGCCGAAGCGCCCTGCGCACAGCCACCATCAAGGACAAAGTAAATCTGCCTGGATGGAGAGCTCATGCATCTTACTGACACAACCTCGGGCTACTAAACCCGGCCACTGATGGGCAGTGGCAGGGAAACGATAGAGCCCGGGGACAAGGCGCACAAGCCGGCGGATTCCGGCGTAGTTGTAGGTAAAGGCGCAAGGTTGGGTAGCCTGACGGACGGGAAGTGGTGGGAGGATAAACAAGGCTCGGTTTTGACCCGTAAATTGGAGCTAGACGGATTTACGGTAGGGGCTCCAAGTGGGTGATACGGTTTTGTCTGTAGGATTTTTTCGGGGCGGGTGGGGCTGCTTTGCAGCCCAGCGGGAGCAAGCTCCCTCGCCACGAATATTTGACCGGCTTAGGGATGCTGAGCAACCCAAGGATCTGCTTCATTGTTCTACAATCCGCATGATAAATTCCCGCCGCGTCCTCTAATCAATGGAGGGCATTCAGGGAGAGAAGTGAGTGATCAAGTCTTTGTTGGTTGGGGCATTGCTGGCAATGGCATCAGCATCGGCGTCTGCGATGAGTTGCGATAACCCTAGAAACGCCTATGACAGGACCTATTGCGCGTCGCTGAAAATGGTTCAGTCGGATCAGGACATCAACGATCAATACAAGAAAACGATGAGTGCCCTGAACCCGGATCAAAAGAAAAAAGTGAAAACCGCTCAAATCCAGTGGATCAAGATTCGCGACAACGCTTGTTCCAACGATGGCCTGCTTTACCTGGACTGTGCCAATGAGAAGACCGAAGCGCGTATCGTCATACTCAAAGCTATCGAGCGCGAGTGCCGTGCTGCCGGTTGTGACGACGCTAAGCTGTCGCAAGTCGAGTAACCCGTAAACAATGAGCACGTCGGGCTGACTCTTGAAGAGGCGATAGGCACGCGAAAAGCCGTACCCCACGAAAAACCCGACGTAAAGCGTCGGGTTTTTCTTTGGTGGGTTCACCTGCTATGGCGGCTCAACGCTATCCGACATCCGATTTGATTTCGGCCTGGTCTTGGTTTGTCGGTAGCAATGGCTGGGGCTGCTACGCTGCCCAGCGGGAGCAAGCTCCTTCGCCACGGGGTTCGGTTAAATCGCGATATCGGGCCGTGGGCGTAATTCGGTTGTTTGCGTTAGTGGCAGGGTGCCACAATCGCTTTTTCTTGTTGCATCACCATCAGGTGGATCACATGGATGGCCCAGGATCTCGTAATGGTCAGGATTCCTTTATAGCCGAGCAGGTACGAACTGATCGGTTGCAGCAACTGTTTCGCCAATCTGTATCTGCGGTGTTTGGCAGTTACCTCGCGGCCATCATGCTGAGTTGGCTGTGTTGGGATCGTTTTGAGCACAGCTTGTTGGTTTGGTGGTTGGCCGTCCTGACCGGATCGACGCTGTTGCGTATCGCGATGTTCGTTGCGTATTTTCGCAGCGACGAACACGAGCGTACGCCTCGACGCTGGGAGCGCAGGTACTGGGTCTCGCTGGTGCTGTCCGCCAGCATCTGGGGCGGCGGCGCGTTCGTTGTCATGCCGGCGGATGATTTGTTATCGCAAGCGTTGGTCATGCTCTTTACGGTGGGGATGTCCGTCAGCGCCGTGTCCTGCTATTCGGCCTACCGCGACATGACGCTGGTTTCCATCGGCCTGGTGCTGTTTCCCTGCACCGCCTGGCTGCTGTTTCAACCGTCTGCGATTCAAGTCGGCATGGCACTTTCTATTCTGGTGTTCGCGGCCTTTGCGGCCCGCGCCACACACAAAATGTCCCAGGCACTGGAAACCGCTTTTCGACTGACTCGAGAAATGGAGCAGGCGAACAGCATTTCAACCCGCGCCGCACAAACCGATGAACTGACCGGCCTCAAGAGCCGACGGGCTTTTTTCGAACATGCCCAGAAGCTCTACGAGGAGTGTAAGAACAATCGGTTAGCGTTGTGTGCGGTCATGTTGGATATGGATCACTTCAAGCACATCAACGACACCTACGGTCATCAGGTCGGCGATCAGGTTTTGCGCGAGATGGGAGTGGTGATCAGCTCATCTTTTCGGGCAACGGATATCCACGGCCGGCTCGGTGGTGAAGAGTTCGCCATTCTGCTTCCGGACACCTCCATCGAGGTCGCTACCCAGATTGCAGAAGAGCTCATCCAGAGCATTGCCGGATTGATGATCGAGCCTATCCATCGCATTACCGCCAGCCTTGGCGTGGCTTCGACGGAGTTGGGACATAAGGATCTTCACGGTTTGATGAACAATGCTGACAAGGCGCTGTATCGCGCGAAGGCGTTGGGGCGTAATCGAGTGGCTGTTGCCCAGCAGGGCTGAACACCCCTAGCGAGGCAACCGATAAGCATCTGATCGTTCCCCGAAGCACCATCTTTCCCTTGGCTCACCTCGCGGCTCATTCGAGCTGGCGGCATTGCGACGCCTGAAAAATAAAATCCCTTTTAAATCAATTTGTTAATTCATATCTGAAAAATATTTGTAAATTTATCTTGCGCACAAACTATTTGCACGTTAATTTTAACGCAACTGATTAGCGCGCAAACATTTAGCGCAAATCAAACCTAGAAACGATCACACCTTCAAGAGGAAACACCATGAACGTTCTCTACACCGCAGTCGCAACTTCCACCGGTGGCCGTGATGGCCGTGCTGTTTCCAGCGACAGGATTCTCGACGTGAAGCTGGCCACTCCAAAAGCCCTGGGCGGCGCCGGTGGTGAAGCCACCAACCCTGAGCAGTTGTTCGCCGCCGGCTACTCGGCCTGCTTCATCGGCGCATTGAAGTTTGTCGCCAGCCAGAGCAAACGCAACATTCCTGCTGACGCCTCGATCACGGCACACGTCGGCATCGGCCAGATTCCTGGCGGTTTCGGCCTGGACATCGACTTGCACATCGACCTGCCCGGTCTCGATCAAGCCAATGCTCAAGCGCTGGTCGACGCAGCTCATCAGGTTTGCCCGTACTCCAACGCGACCCGCGGCAATGTCGACGTCCGTTTGCACGTCACCGTCTAACTCACTTATCTACGAATACAAGGATCACGACATGAAAACTTTCAGCAAAGCGCTCGTTGGCTCGCTTCTGGCACTGTCGCTCGGCAATGCGTTCGCGACTTCTTTTGTCCAACCTACATTCGCTGAGGGCGGTTCGGATCGCCTGATCGAGAAACGAATAGCCGAAGGTGGCTCCGATCGCCTGATCGAGAAACGAATAGCCGAAGGTGGCTCCGATCGCCTGATCGAGAAACGCGTAGCCGAAGGCGGTTCGGATCGCCTGATCGAGAAACGCGTAGCCGAAGGTGGCTCGGATCGGCTGATCGAGTTACGGGTAGCCGAAGTTGGCTCGGATCGCCTGGGCGAGAACGGATAGCTGAAGCGGCTCGGATTGGCTGAAAAACGGGGGTGGGCTGAACAATCCCTTCAACGCTTCGATAGTTGGTCAAATCAACCAATGTCGCTTCCAAAAGAAAAAACGCCGCTTCTCTCGGATGAGGAAGCGGCGTTTTGTTGCATGGCGTCATAGCGATCCCGCGGCAAGGGCACTTTGTCCATGCTGTTGATAACGCAGCTAGACGATGCTATCCACCACGCCGCCATCAACTCGCAGCGCCGCTCCGGTGGTGGCCGAGGCCTGTTCCGAGCTGACGTAGATGATCATGTTGGCGACTTCCTCTACCCGTGCCGCGCGCTGGATGATCGAGGTGCTGCGATGCTCGTTGACGAAATCTGCCGCAACCTTTTCCAGGCTTTCCCCGCTGCGCTCGACGTCCGCCTGGAGCATCTTTGCAACGCCTTCGGAAAGTGTCGGCCCAGGCAATACCGAGTTCACCGTTACGCCCGTGCCGGCGAGGCGTTTGGCCAGGCCGCGAGCAATTGAAAGCTGGGCGGTCTTGGTAAAGCCGTAGTGGATCATGTCGGCGGGAATGTTCACGCCTGACTCCGATGAGACAAACACGATCCGCCCCCAACCACGCTCGACCATGCCCTGCGCGTAGGCCCTGGAAACCCGCACGCCCGACATCACGTTGGTTTCGAAAAAACGCTTCCATTCGCTGTCCGGTGTCTCGAAAAAGTCTTCCTGCTTGAAAATGCCCAGGTTGTTGATGACGATATCGAAGCTTGGATGCTTGGCGATCAATGCCTGGCAGCCCGACTCGTTGCTGAGATCGCCAACAAAGCCCGTCGCCCTGGAAGCGAGATTGCCCAGGCGCTGCAATGCGTCCTCCAGGCTGCTCTCGCTGCGACCGTTGATGACTACGTTGGCGCCAGCTTCAAGAAAGCCTTTAGCAGTCGCAAAACCGATACCGCTGGTGGAACCAGTGACCAGGACGTGACGTCCGGTGAAGTCGATATTCATGAGGGACTCCTTGATTAATGAACCAGAGGAAGTGCGATAGGTCGGCCGGGCAGTCATACAACGGACTCAGGGATGACGCTGCCATCCCGTATCGCAGGTCCTTAATCATGGACACGATTGAGGCATTGCGCCTCTTTGTGATCATCCTGTCATCAGGAAGCCGACCACACGGCCAGTTCATAGCCATCCGGATCGATAAAGTGGAAACGTCGGCCACCCGGGAAAGCGAACACATTACGGCTGATGGTCGCCCCTGCGGCTTCGAGCCTGAGTTGGGTCCTTTCAAGGTCATCCGCGTACAGGATGATCAACGGGCCACCCGGGCGCACCGGTTCACCGGTCGTGAAGCCACCGGTCAGGCGGCCGTCGCTGAATTCGGTGTAGGTCGGGCCGTAATCGACGAAGTTCCAGCCGAATGCGCCTCCATAGAAGGCTTTGCTTCGGGCGATGTCGTTGACATTGAGCTCGATGTTGTCGATCTGACGGTCTTTTCCGCGAATGCCCATCGGTGCTTCCTTGGCTGGTTGGGAGACAAGCAAGCTTAGGGCATCAACCGATATTAATGTGAATGTGCGGGCCTCTTCGCGAGGAGGCTCGCTCCCCC
Source organism: Pseudomonas sp. SWRI154 (assembly GCF_014268645.1). Classification (NCBI taxonomy): domain Bacteria; kingdom Pseudomonadati; phylum Pseudomonadota; class Gammaproteobacteria; order Pseudomonadales; family Pseudomonadaceae; genus Pseudomonas; species Pseudomonas sp. SWRI154. The sequence goes on along the minus strand of NZ_JABWQW010000029.1, from coordinate 12,489 downwards.
AGGGGGTTGGTGGTGTCTTTGGTCATGGGAGGGGCTGCTGCGCAACCCAACGGGGATAAATCCCCTCGCCACAATGAGGACTTTGTCCAAAGTAAGGCCCCTGCTGGAATGGATTCCCTGTCAGTACCACCGCGCCTCGCCAGGAGGGCGTTTCTTGAAGCGTTTCATGCTCCACATGTACTGGCTCGGGTAGGCGCGCACGTAGCGCTCCACAACTTTGCTCATGGCGGCGCAGGCGGTTTCGGTGTCGGTGCTGTACATCTCCTCTGGCGCGGCTTCGAGGATGACTTTGTAGCCCGAACCGTCCGGCAGGCGCAGGGCGTGGAGGAAGACGCCGACCGCTTTACCGCCGGCGAGCATGTTCGGCACGAACTTGCTGGTCAGGGCCTGGGTGGCGAAGAAGGGCACGAAGATCCCAGCGGATTCGGACGGCTCCGGGTCGGCGGGGATGCCCACTTGGCCGCCTTTGCGTACTTCCTTGATGACGCTGAGGATGCCTTCCTTGGTGGAAGCCGCGACTTTGTTGCCCAGCTGTACGCGTTGCTTTTGCAGCAACTCATCCACCGCCTTGAGCTTGGGTGGACGGTAGAAAATGATCGGTTTGCATTGACTGCAATAGAAGTGATTGAGCACTTCCCAGTTGCCCAGGTGGCTGGTGATGCCGACCACGCCTTTGCCAGAGGCCAGGGCTTCTTTCAGTACTTCCAGGCCTTCGACTTCGCGCACCAGTTCGATGGAACGCTGGGCTGGCCAGATCCAGGCGCAGGCGCTTTCGGTCAGGGATTTGCCGATGTCCTTGAGACTCTGGCCCACCAGGCGCTCGCGCTCGGCCGGGTCCATTTCTGGAAAACACTTGGCGAGGTTGATTCGCACCACGTCGCGGGAACGGTTGGGAAATTTCCACATGAGCCAGCCAATGGCCGAGCCCACCGCCTGCACCGCCCGCCAGGGCAGCAGCGCAAACAACCGCAGAGCGCCGACCAGCAAGGCGCCTTTCAACTTATCCACAGGTCACTCCTGAATTCATGGGCCGTGTTGCGAGCCGGCTATTCTAACCGCCGTTTACCAACTCGGCGTAGCGGTCGCAGTCCTGGGTGTGGTCCATGACCATGCCCGAGGCCTGCATCAGCGCGTAACAGATAGTGGGTCCGACGAAGGTGAACCCGGCTTTTTTCAGGCCTTTACTCATCGCCAGCGCCTCGGGCGTGATGGCCGGCACTTCGGTGCGGTCCTTGAAATGGTTGATGATGGGCTTGCCGCCCACGAACGACCAGAGAAACGCCACCGGGTCTTCCAGGGCCAGCCAGGCCTGGGCATTGCGGCGGGCGGCCTTGAGCTTGAGGCGGTTGCGGATGATGCCGGGATCGAGCATCAGCTCATCGATTTCGGCGTCGCTCATTTGCGCCACGCGCTGCACATCGAAGCCGTACAACACTTCCCGGTAGCGCTCGCGTTTGCGCAAAACGGTGATCCAGGACAGCCCGGCCTGGAACCCTTCGAGCAAAAGCAACTCGAACAAACCCTGCGCATTGCGCAGCGGCGTGCCCCACTCTTGATCGTGATAAGCCATGTACAAAGGATCTTCGGAACACCAAAAGCAGCGTGGCATAAGGCTCCAGGGGGCGTGCGCACGAACGAATCGGGTATACTCCCGCTCTTTAAATCGCAGCCCAAGAAACAGGTGAATTTCGTGAGCCAGCCTACGCCAGCCGTGCGTACCTTCCAAGACTTGATCCTCGCCCTCCAGCAATACTGGGCCGAGCAAGGTTGCGTGGTACTTCAGCCCTACGATATGGAAGTAGGCGCCGGCACTTTCCACACTGCCACGTTCCTGCGTGCCATCGGCCCGGAAACCTGGAACGCCGCCTACGTGCAGCCGAGCCGCCGGCCGACTGACGGCCGCTACGGCGAAAACCCGAACCGCCTGCAGCATTACTACCAGTTCCAGGTGGTCTTGAAGCCGAACCCGGAAAATTTCCAGGAACTGTACCTGGGCTCCCTCAAGCACGTCGGCCTCGACCCGCTGGTACACGACATTCGTTTCGTCGAAGACAACTGGGAGTCGCCAACGCTGGGCGCCTGGGGCCTGGGCTGGGAAGTCTGGCTCAACGGCATGGAAGTGACCCAGTTCACCTACTTCCAACAAGCGGGCGGCATCGAGTGCTACCCGGTGACCGGCGAAATCACCTACGGCCTGGAACGCCTGGCCATGTACCTGCAAGGTGTGGATTCGGTCTATGACCTGGTGTGGGCCGACGGCCCGTTCGGCAAAGTGACTTATGGCGATGTGTTCCACCAGAACGAAGTGGAGCAGTCGACCTATAACTTTGAACACGCCAACGTCGAGAAGCTGTTCGAACTGTTCGACTTTTATGAAAGCGAAGCCAAGCGCCTGATCGAGCTGGACCAGCCGCTGCCGTTGCCAAGTTATGAAATGGTGTTGAAGGCATCCCATACCTTCAACCTGCTGGACGCGCGCCGGGCGATTTCCGTGACCGCGCGCCAGCAATACATCCTGCGTGTACGTACCCTGGCGCGTTCCGTCGCGCAAGCCTACCTGCTGGCCCGTGCCAAGCTGGGCTTCCCGATGGCGACCCCGGACCTGCGTGATGAAGTGTTGGCTAAGCTGGAGGCTGCACAATGAGTGCTCAAGATTTCCTGGTTGAACTGGGCACCGAAGAACTGCCACCCAAAGCCCTGAACACCCTGGCCGATGCGTTCCTGGCCGGCATCGAAAAAGGCCTGCAAGGCGCTGGCCTGAACTTCGAAACCAAACACGTCTATGCCGCGCCGCGCCGCCTGGCCGTGCTGATCACCGCCCTGGAAACCCAGCAGCCTGATCGCAGCATCAACCTTGATGGTCCGCCACGCCAGGCCGCGTTCGACGCCGACGGCAATCCGACCCAAGCGGCGCTGGGCTTCGCCAAGAAATGCGGTGTGGACCTGAGCGAGATCGACCAGAGCGGTCCGAAGCTGCGCTACAGCCAGAGCATCAAGGGCAAGCCGACCGCCAGCCTGTTGCCAACCATTGTCGAAGATTCCCTCAATGACCTGCCGATTCCCAAGCGCATGCGCTGGGCGGCGCGCAAGGAAGAATTCGTTCGCCCAACCCAATGGCTGGTCATGCTGCTTGGTGACCAGGTCATCGACTGCACGATCCTCGCGCAGAAGGCCGGTCGCGACTCCCGTGGCCACCGCTTCCATCATCCGCACAACGTGCGCATCACCTCGCCAGCCAATTACCTGGCCGACCTGCGTGCCGCCTACGTGCTGGCCGACGCCAACGAACGCCGCGAGCTGATCAGCAAGCGCACCGAAGAGCTGGCCACCCTGCAGGAAGGCACCGCCATCGTGCCGGCCAACCTGCTGGACGAAGTGACCGCGTTGGTGGAATGGCCAGTGCCGCTGGTGTGCTCGTTCGAGGAGCGTTTCCTCGAAGTGCCCCAGGAAGCGCTGATCACCACCATGCAGGACAACCAGAAGTATTTCTGCCTACTGGACGCCGAAGGCAAGTTGCTGCCGCGTTTCATCACGGTCGCCAACATCGAAAGCAAGGATCCGCAGCAGATCATCGCCGGTAACGAAAAAGTCGTTCGCCCGCGCCTGACCGATGCCGAGTTCTTCTTCAAGCAGGACAAGAAACAATCCCTGGAAAGCTTCAACCTGCGTTTGCAGAACGTGGTCTTCCAGGAAAAACTCGGCAGCGTCTACGACAAGGCCGAGCGCGTTTCCAAGCTGGCGGCATTCATCGCCCCGCGTATCGGCGGCGACGCCCAGCGCGCGGCCCGTGCCGGCATCCTGTCCAAGTGCGACCTGTCCACCGAGATGGTCGGTGAGTTCCCGGAGATGCAAGGCATCGCCGGCTACTACTACGCCCTCAACGATGGCGAGCCACAAGACGTCGCCCTGGCCCTGAACGAGCAATACATGCCGCGCGGTGCCGGCGCTGAATTGCCGACCACCCTGACCGGGGCGGCCGTGGCGATCGCCGACAAGCTCGACACCCTGGTCGGCATTTTCGGCATCGGTATGTTGCCCACCGGCAGCAAGGACCCGTATGCCTTGCGTCGCGCGGCGCTGGGCGTGCTGCGGATCCTGATCGACAAACAACTGGACCTGGACCTGAACGAAGCCGTGGCCTTCGCCGTCAATGCGTTCGGCAGCAAGGTCAAGGCCGCGGGCCTGGCCGATGCAGTGCTGGAGTTCGTCTTCGACCGACTGCGTGCGCGTTATGAAGATGAAGGCGTCGACGTTGCGACCTACCTGTCGGTGCGTGCCTTGAAGCCAGGCTCGGCCTTGGACTTCGACCAGCGCGTACAAGCAGTGCAGGCGTTCCGTAAGTTGCCGGAAGCCGCCGCGTTGGCCGCCGTGAACAAGCGGGTATCGAATCTGCTGGGCAAGGCCGAAGGCAAGATCGCGGCCACGGTTGAAGCCAAGTATTTCGACAACGCCAACGAGTTTTCCCTGTACTCAGCGATCCAGCAGGCAGACCAGGCGGTTCAGCCGATGGCAGCGGCGCGTCAGTACAGCGAAACCCTGGCGCGCCTGGCAGCATTGCGCGAACCAGTTGATGCGTTTTTCGAAGCGGTGATGGTCAATGCCGAAGACGCCAATGTACGGGCCAACCGCTATGCGCTGCTGGCACGGCTGCGTGGCTTGTTCCTCGGTGTTGCCGATATTTCGCTGCTGGGGTAAATCTTGAAGCTGCTGATTCTCGATCGGGACGGGGTGATCAATCACGACTCCGACGCTTACATCAAATCGGTGGAGGAGTGGCTGCCGCTCCCCGGTTCGATCGAAGCCATCGCGCAGTTGAGCAAGGCCGGCTGGACGGTGGCGGTGGCCACCAACCAGTCGGGCATTGCCCGCGGTTATTATGACCTCACGGTCCTGGACGCCATGCACGAGCGCTTGCGCGCCCTCGTGGCGGAGCAGGGCGGGGAGGTCGGCTTGATCGTCTATTGCCCCCACGGGCCGGGCGACGGCTGCGATTGCCGCAAGCCCAAGCCAGGCATGTTGAAAACCATTGCCGCTCATTACGATGTGGCGTTGGCGGGTGTGTGGTTCGTCGGCGACAGCCTCGGTGACCTGGAGGCAGCCAAGGCCGTCGATTGTCAGCCAGTTTTAGTGAAGACCGGGAAAGGCGAAAAGACTCTGGGCAAGACCCTGCCGGTGGGCACCTTGATTTTTGACGACTTGGCGGCGATTGCCGCTGAACTTATCCACAATTAGAGCTCCCAAAAACAACCTGATCAAGGATTGTTCGGGAAGCGCTTGAACAGGCGGGCATTGCCCGCAATGGTAAACGCCGCTATGTCGATACTGCAGGCCATCAGAAGCTTCCTCTTTTACCTGCTACTGGGCACCAGTTCCTTGTTGTGGTGCACACTGAGTTTTTTTGTCGCGCCGTTCATGTCGTTCAGGACGCGCTATCGCTTTATCAACGTGTACTGGTGCCGCTGCGCACTGTGGCTGAGCAAGGTGTTCCTCGGCATCCGCTACGAAGTCAAAGGCGCCGAGAATGTGCCTGACCGGCCTTGTGTCATCCAGTCCAATCACCAGAGCACCTGGGAAACCTTTTTTCTCTCGGCCTATTTCGAACCGTTGAGCCAAGTGCTCAAGCGTGAGCTGTTGTTCGTACCGTTCTTCGGCTGGGCCATGGCGATGCTGCGCCCGATTGCCATAGACCGTGACAACCCGAAAGTTGCTCTCAAGCAGGTCGCGCAAAAAGGCGATGAACTGCTCAAGGATAACGTCTGGGTGTTGATCTTCCCGGAGGGCACGCGTGTGCCTTATGGCACGATTGGCAAGTTTTCCCGTAGCGGTTCCGCATTGGCGGTAAATGCTGGCCTGCCGGTGTTGCCAATTGCACACAATGCGGGAAAATTCTGGCCCAAGTCGGGCTGGCTCAGGACGCCGGGAATTATCACCGTGGTGATTGGCCCGCCGATGTATGCCGAGGGCAGCGGACCTCGCGCCGTTGCCGAACTGAACGACCGTGTACAGGCGTGGAATGAACAGACCCAAAGGGAGCTGGGTTCATTACCTCCAGCGCCTGCTGCGCCCGCAACGACGGACAAGGTTGCTGTCTGAGAATTGTGGATAACCTGTGTACCGTTTCATCTGATTCCGTCGCTTTTGTTCATTAACTTTATGTTTTTATTACATATTTCTTAAAAACATAAAACACCCGTAAAGGTGCATAAGTTTTTATAGCCTCGTAAAGGATCGCGGTCTCGGGGTATCGCCGCAGACGGCGATCTTCTAGTCAGTCGCTCAACAGCGGAAACCGCAAACTGAACGTGGTCCCTTCGCCTACCACGCTGCGACATTCGATATTCCCACCATGGCGGTCGACCACCGCCTTGACCATCGATAAACCCAAACCTATACCATCCACCCCATGGGCGGAGGAGAAGCGCCGGTACTGGATGAACAAATCCGGCAGCTCTTCGGCGCCAATGCCCTTTCCTTGGTCAACGACGTGACACGCCAACCAACCCTGCATGCAACGAACCTGTAGGGAAATGCGTGTTTGTGTCGGACTGTACTTGATGGCGTTTTCTAGCAAATTGAACAGTGCCCGAGTGAGCAAGGGTTGATCGGCACTGACCATCGCTTCCTCATCGTCCAGCTCGTGCTCCAACTGAATATTTTTGGCCTGTGCTATCGGCAACGCCTGGTCAATCACATCCAGAATCAGCATGGCGAACAACGTAGGCCGAAATTGGTAGGCCTCGGATTCGGCCTTGGCCAACTGCACAAAGCCGTCCGTCAGGTCCAATGCTCGGCGCACCTGGCGTTCGATCTGATCAAATAATGGATTCTCTATGCCGGCCTCATGCCGCTGCACATCGAGCAACGCCAGGATGGCCGAGTGAGGCGCGCGCAGGTCATGTGACAGGAACCGGAGCATCACGCTGCGCTGCTCTTCGGCTTCACGCTCGGCACTCAGGTCGGTCAGGCTCAGCAACCAGCCCACAGGCACGTCGTTGTCAGCCGGTAACAGTGCGGCCCGCTCAAGGCGTAGGCTGCGCTCGCGAGTGTCGCGAAATTCTACCAGCGGCAACGTGGACAAGCGGTGGACAGGAGAGTGCGCCAATGCCGGATAGCCCAGACGAGCCAATTCCTCCAGCACGTCACCACCCGCCAAAGCATGACCGAACAACTCGCGAGCCTTGCGATTGCCGAGCAATATCTTGCCCTGCGGATCGCTTATCATGGTGGCCACGGGCAAATATTCCAGGCCATCCGCAATGAAGCGACGCGTATCCCGCGTCCGGCTCATGGCCTGTTCCAATGCCATGATTTGTCCCTGCAAACGATCAGTGCCGGTGTAAGAGGCCCGGCGACGCTCCGGGAATACCTTCGGCTCCGCATCCAAGCGCGCCAATTCCCAGCCAAAATAAGCCAGCACCACGCTCAGACGCCGCCAGTTCCAGATGAGGTAGCCAAACAGCATTCCCAATAAACTGGCCACCGGTGACCACCACCAACCCCACGCATCCACCAGCGCGCTGATCAACAGGGCTACGCCCATCCCCGCCAGCGTCGTTCCCACTGCAAGGCGAGGGCGCCATAACAGCAAGCCCAATACGCCGCCAACTATACCGGCCGACAGCAAGGCGGCGACTGGCCCACTCCGGGCCGGTTGCATACAAAACGAAAGCAGCGCTGTCAGGGGCAACAGGAACAGACTTATCCACAACCACTCACGCACCAATTGTCGAAACAATCGTTGGACCTGAGTGGGTTCACGGCTTTCACGGCGACGTGGGTTAGTCATAGTCACCTTGGCTGAACACAAGGAGGTAGATTGGGTAATGGATCACGCGGCGCACCGACAGGCAGGAAGCCCAAGACTATAGCCGACTCGATGGGTGGTGCGCTGCTGCCTTTCCCTCTGGGCCGCGAGCCGGTATTGTCGCAGCCAGCGATAGGAGGAAGGTTGCGTTACCTCCTGAGATGTCCGTTATTTTCGAGATCAAGGAAATCGCATTCCATGCGAGTCGCCATACTGGATGATGAACCGGCGGAACTGCGCCGGGTAGAACAAACGCTTCAACAAATACCGGGCAGGGGAGAACAAGCCTGGACCCTGCACAGCTTTGAAAGAGGCGAAGACCTGCTGCGGCAATTGCGCCGGGAAACCTTCGATTTGTTGATCCTAGACTGGCAACTGCCCGACATCAGTGGGCTTTCGCTGCTGCGCTGGACTCGCGAGCACATGGATTCGCCACCGGCTGCCATCATGCTAACCAGCCGCGACGGCGAGCACGACATCGTCCAGGCCCTCAACGCCGGCGCCGACGACTATGTGAGCAAACCCTTCAGACCGAACGAGCTCAAGGCCCGGGTCACCGCCGTGCTACGCCGTCACAGCCTGCAACGCGCGCCCACCAGCGACGTACTGGTGTTCAACGATCTAGCGTTCGACGACGCCGAACTGACTGTCACCCGTGCTGGTATCCCCATCGGCCTGACCGAGCGCGAATATCGCCTGGCCCGTTGCCTGTTCGCCAACCTGGGCCGGCCACTGTCCCGGGAATACTTTTACGAACGCTTCTGGACCCACGAGGAAATGACCTCATCCCGTCCACTGGACACTCATATCTATCGGCTACGCAATAAGCTCGGGTTGACGGCAGATAGGGGTTGGCAGTTGTTGACGATTTATGGGTACGGATATCGGCTCGAGAGTGTCGCTGCCGGAAGTGATGAGGATTCGGTGGCGAGTTAGTAAAAAAAGGCCAACGCATAAGCGTTGGCCTTTTTTGTTTTAGCAGGGCAAGCCGGATGTCGATGGGCATATTAAGTGTCATGGCTACCCTAGGTGGAATCAGGGTTCCACGTGGAACATGGGCACCATAAATGTCGCATTTGAACCACAATAAATGTCGTATTGCGGTTATTTGACCTTATTAAATGTCGTTTCCAGATCTAGCATTCTCATCGTGATGAAGGCGCTTGCTAGCTGCATCTGAAATCCGAATCCAAATGGACCGTGATGCTAGAGCAAGTCCATAGTGGCTAGGGAATCAGCCATTCGGTAACCCATCGCTTTGTACCCCGCCTGCCGCTTATCCCACATCCTCAACAATGCGACATTGCCCGCGTCAACGAAGTCGATCACTCGTACGTCACCTTTATCGGCATGCGCTCGATGCAATCGGCCTGCGTATTGCTGAAGTATTCCTTTCCAAGAAATGGGCATTGCCAGCACCAATGTATCCAATGCTGGATGATCGAACCCTTCACCAACTAGCTTTCCAGTTGCAACGAGGACGCGTGGGGCATCGGGCGGCAATGAGTCAAGCTCGTGCATGCGGGCGATTCGCTGTTTTTTTGGCACCCGCCCATGAAGTGTAAAAAGGTTATGCACGCGCCCTTTCAATTCAGCCTCAAGAGCATCCACATGTTCAGTGCGCTCAGTCAGCACCAAGATTTTCCTGCCTTGGTTAAAGGCTAGCTCAACCTCGGAGACAATTTTGGCTGTACGCTCGATATCGTCGGCTAACCGTCGAAACACATCCTGAATCCCTGAGCCATCGGGGACGACAATGGGCTTGGAAAGTAATCGGGGCACCACAGACAAATCATGAGGGGCACTTGCCGGTCGAGTAGCAGAGTGCCGGATCGGTCCGCATTGCATAAAGATGATAGGTTGCTGCCCATCACGTCGTATTGGAGTTGCTGTAAGTCCCACCACATACTTTGCAACAGCACTTCTCAGTAACGACTCGAACGAGACCGCTGACACGTGATGGCACTCATCAACTATGATCTGGCCGTAGTTTTTTACCGTATCGCTGACCTCACCTTTTCGCGATAAAGACTGCATTACAGCGATATCGATGACACCTGTGGGTTTTGCCTTTCCACCACCGATAGTACCCACGACTTCATTGCCAACACCTAGAAATGCATGCAAACGCTCTTGCCATTGCCGTAGCAACTCAGTCCTATGCACGAGCACCAACGTGTTAACACTACGCTTCGCTATCAACGCGGCGGCAGTTACGGTTTTGCCAAATGCTGTCGGCGCACACAGGATACCGACGTCATGACTAAGCATCGAGCTGACCGCAACTTCCTGATCAGAACGCAACGTGCCGAGAAAACTCACGTCGATGGGGGCGCCCGCAAAGCGTTCATCTTGGAACTCAGCGGTGATTCCATTTTCCTCCAGCAGCTCCAGAGCCGCATCCAAGCATCCCCGTGGTAAGGCGATGTGTTTAGGGAAATTTTGCGCGCAGCCTATGATCCGAGGCTTGTTCCAGACGGACATTCGCATTGCCTGGGCTTTATAAAACTCAGGATTTTGAAATGCCGCGAGTCGGACAAGCTGGTTTGCCAAGGGTTGCGGTAACTCCGATTTTTCGAAGTACACCAGGTTTGCCAATGTGATACGGAGAGACGCAGGTAACGGGCAAGTCAACTTATGCGATCTCGTATCGCGGCCTTTCCAAGGCTCTGCATCCCCTTCGTCCTCGACATACGCGACGCCTACAGGATCACGGTTGCCCATCGCCCGGATAATAGCCGGCTCAATATCCCCAGGGCTCATCCGCTGAACGGAGGCCAGAAAGGCCCATTGATCGGAATGAGGTTCCAGTGACTCATCTACAAATACGCTGTTATTTTGCGCCCTTGCACGCTTTTGCAAAGGCAGAGCAATGAGGTTCCCAAAGCCACCCTTCGGCATATAGTCCTGGTTTGGAAACAGTCGATCATAGGAACTGAGTGCCAATTGGCGAGTACGCTCACAGGCATGACTGATGATCGAAGCACCTAGGCGGCGTGCATCAAAAGCAGAAACATTACGGTCGAAAAAAATCCACGCATGAGCACCATTACCTGAGCGTGAAATCTCCAATGCCACAGGGACATTTAGCTCATGACACGACTGAACAAAAGCTCGGGCATCATCACGCCATTCAGCTTCATCGAAGTCGACGGCCAGAAAGTAACAGGTGTCATCAGGGAGCAAAGGATAGATACCAACCACCACGTCGCCTGCCAAGTGACGAAAAATCACCTCATCAGTCAACGGCAGCAATTGACGATTGCCGCAATCGCCACATTTGATTCGCGGCTTCTCACAAACCCCAGGGCGCCATTCGTTAGCACAGGCTGGCGCGTATCCTGACTTGCCGGCCTTGCTTTCCCAACGGATGGGATAAACGTCGGCTCTACCGCGAAACAGGTTTCTGAATAGGTCAACCTTGGCATCTGTATTGAGCAGCCGCGAAGCCTCAATTTGAGCAACCGGTATCTTCACCGGCTCAACAGGCAGATGCCAATCAATCCCATGAGCGTCAAGCAAGGCAATTAGCCTCGCGTTCTCAGCTTGTAATGTCGCCAGCAGATTGGCGTCTGTCACAGCTTTCCACATCTACCATTCAGAACCAGCGCACAACCCAGCGCTGCTGACCTCAATCCAACAGAAACATAGCGGTTATCAAAAGTCCAAGATTCTGATCTCGCACCCACGATGCTTGAACAGCGTCACTAATGTCCAACGACTTCAAGCAGTCCCTTGATCCAAGCGATAGGCTCCTGTTTTCCTTTGGAGTCAAACACAAACTCTTGCCCTCGCGCCGCGCTTTTGAGAAGACAGAATTGCCCATCGGGAGTCCAACGATTCAGGTCTGGATGGAAGCTCAACCTAGATATTCCCTCACTAGGGAACAACCAAGACGGCATCCTCCATTGAGTTTGGTTTGTGGCACCTGGTGCTGTGAGCATCAGGGTGTCATGAAATGGGGAAACACCCCTGCACCTTTTTCGACGGTTCGAAAAGAACCAAAGAAAATGAAGATATCCCCAGCCTGTACCTTTTGATTGAGCTAGTGCCCTTGTGCACTACCAGTCTGACCGAGTAAAGGCCGCCATCCAGGCTGCCGTTTCAAGGCTGTGTGACGCAAATCGGGATCCAGATGGGCGAAATGTCGCATACGCTTCGGATCATCTGTTAATTGCGCAGCCAGCTCGCCCACATCTAGCCCATCGAACTGGATATCGGAGTATCCAATAGACGAAGCTTTGTCTGGGATAGGTAGGGAAACAAGCGTCCATCCGGCAGGATTGGGCTTGGGCAACCACCGGCAGCTGAATCAAAACCCTTTCGACTTAAGATGATCCGCATCGACGTCCTCGACATGGAGTTTTGGTCTGCACTTCGTCTTCCGGCCAATCCGTCGGGTTGCTATGTAGCCCTGGCTGATAGCGGTCTTTAATGTATTGGATGAAACACAAGGCCTGTTCAGGTGGCGTCAAACGCCCGTGTGCTGACTGCCCCTTCGGTAACCATGGCCGACACTCGGCGGGAATGCTAATTGCGTGAGCGCCAAAGTAGTAAAACGTATCCGCCACCAAAACATACTGACCTGAAATATCTGTCAGTACCGATGCAAAACTGACCCACCCTACCGGTTGAAAACTGACCCACTTGGGCAAAATGCAGCTTTTGCGAGCTGCCCATGCTGT
>NZ_JABWQW010000028.1:0-79125 GCF_014268645.1 Pseudomonas sp. SWRI154 | reverse complement strand
ACCTACACCGTCACGCGCAGTAGCGGAACGAAGCCGCCGTCCACTGCCTTAACGGTGGCAGTGCAGGCGATGCCCGCCGAGGCGCTGATGCTGGGCAAACCGCGCATCCTCCAGGCTGCGGATAGCGGCAACGGTACTGAACTGGACATTGGTAGCTTCGGCGGCAATGCCACGGTGCGCGCAGGCATCTGGCCGCATATCGCCGTCGGCCAGCATGTGTGGATGCGTTTGAAAGGCAATAAGGCTTACGGGACTGCGCACAATCGCGACATCTGGGTACCGCCGGGGCCCAAGGTGAGCGCAATCTGGCTGACGCAGGGGTATTACGAGGTTTCGGCGCCTTCCAGTTACCTGCAGGAGCTGGGCGACGGCAGGACGCTGACCGTGGAGTTCAAGGTCGCTTTCGGACAGGGCACCGAGGAGACCCTGGCCACGGTCTTCCCCCCACGCACGTACATCATTCGCACGGCATTTAACGGAGTCGCCCCTAGCGTCAAGCAAGCTCCCGGCAATGTACTTAATCCGATGGCGGCCGAGGATGCGCTGACCGTGGTGATTCCGGATTACGGTATCCAGCCCGGCGACCAAGTCAGCGTGACCTGGACCGGGGCGGCCGGCACCGCCCCGGGCGGGTCTTACCCCACGCCGGTGCAAGCACTGCCAAGTAGCCGGGAGATCGCTATTCCGGTGTCGGTGATCGCTTACAACTTGGGCAAATCGGTGACGGTCATCTACACCGTCACTCGCAGTAGCGGAGCGAAGCGGACGTCCGCTGCCTTGACGCTGGCCGTGGGGACCTTGAATGAGGGCGCGCTGGTGCGGGGTAGGCCGCGTATCCTCCAAGCCGAGCAGGACGGTTACGGCGACAAATTCGTGACACGGCCTCCAGACTGGAATGGCTGGGTGCGTGTTGACCCTTGGCCGCACATCGCTGCGGGCCAACGCGCCTGGTTGACTTACTCGGTTTTCGGCGGGGGGGCGGATCATTTTTACGTTATGCCAGTTTCAGCGCACGAGGTGACCGCCGGGCTGTTAGTGCGGCTTCCCCCGCTCTTTTTGTCATCGCTGAGCACTGGCTACTACTTATCGGTCCGGTTAAGGGTCGCTTTTGATCAGAGCACAGATGAGTCAAATTTAGTCATTTTCCCACACCGAGAATATCTAATACAACGGGGAGGCTGACAGGGATTCGGACAGACCAGAATTATAAAAACTGATGGGTTCCCTCAGGGACAGACCCCGATTATGAGGCGGGCGATGACAAGTGAACTCAAATCGTGGTCTTTCCCGGAAGGACGGAAGGGCTCTATTGGGACCTTCCTCGACCCCGCCTGCCTGGGTTCTTCTGTTTTTGTACCACTCGTATGGCCGTCCATCAGAAATAATTTATTCGGCGCGCAATGGAAGGACCACCGACTCACTCGGAATGTCTCCTCGCATGGCGAGGTTCTCTAGAAGCTGGGTGACGGCGCGAATTCTATAACCTGCCGCGTCGAGCAGGACGTGCGGTACTGCGTCTGACCCATACTTTTCATCGAGCTCAACTCCCCTCCGCATCCTGCATAACCACAGCCCTTCACACCCAAACCTTTGTGACAATCAGACTAATGGGCTATAGCTCAAGACATGGCTGCCGATAGGCAGGTATTCCCCCGTGTAAGGAGTGACCCCCATGCCGCGATTTTTTGCCGACCTTGGCTTTCGCTGGAAGATCACTCTCCCGATCGCCTTCCTGGCTGTATTGCTGGCGCTGATGGGGTGGACGGGCATGCGTGGCATCGGTCAAGTGACCGAGTCCAGCACGCAATTGACCAAACGTTATCTACCGGCCATCAGCTTGTTGCTCAACGCTGATCGTGATCTTTATCAGGCGTTCGTGGCCGAGCGCAGTCTGCTGGATGGTCATGCAGACGTACATGTGCAAGCGCTGAGCGCCAGTCATGGCGAGAATGCCAAGCAGGCTTATGACCGTGTGCAGAAATATGCCGCGATGCAGCCCGGTGCCGAGGCGCAGGCGTTGGTCAGTCAGTTCAATGACAGCTACGGAAAATGGATGCAGGTTTCGCGGCGGGTCATCGAGCAGGCGGTAGGCGATCCGCAGGGCGCCAGCGCCCTGAGTTTTAGTGACAGCGAGCGCCTGTTCGAAGCCATGCGTGATTCCATTGACAAGCTGGGTGAGCTGGAAGATGCGGCGTCGCACCGTGAGGGCGACGCGGCGATTGAAAACGGCGAGGCAGTCGGTGTGCAACAGGGCGTGATTCTGTTGATTGGCTTGCTCGGTTGCATTCTGGTGCTTTTGGTTCTGCCATTGGTGGTGTTGAGTCCTATGCGTCGCTTGCTGCACCGTGTCGAGCAGATTGCCGAGGGGGGCGGGGATCTGAAAGGGCGTCTCGAGGTGCGTTCGGCCGATGAGTTGGGCCAGCTCGGCAGCGCTTTCAACCGCTTTCTCGATAAGCTGCAGCCTTTGATCGCCGAGGTTGGGCGGGTGACCGGGGAAGTCGACTCCGCAGCGCGCGCCATGGCCACCATGGCGGCGACCAATGATCGATTGATCAGCAGCGAGCATGCCGCACTGGATCAGGTCAGTACCGCCGCCACGCAGATGAGCGCGGCGGTGCATGAAGTGGCGCATAACGCGGCGAATGCCTCGGGCGCCGCGCAACAGGCGAGCAGCCAGTCTCGTGACGGTGCCGAGGTGGTCAGCAGTACCGTCGAGTCGATCCGCCAGTTGGCCCAGGAAGTGGAGAGCGCTTCGGGCACGATCGAGGCCCTGGCCCAGGAAACTTCCAGCATCGGCGCCGTGCTCGAGGTGATCCGTGGCATCGCCGAACAAACCAACTTGCTTGCGCTGAACGCGGCCATCGAAGCGGCTCGGGCCGGTGAGCAAGGCCGTGGTTTTGCCGTGGTGGCCGATGAAGTACGGGCGCTCGCGGCGCGGACCCAGGATTCGACCAAGGACATCCAGGTTCGCATCGAGCGCTTGCAGAGCGGGGTCGCCAAGGCTGTGCAAGCGATGCATGTGGGCAGCAGCAAGGCCCGGGACAGCGTCGAACGTGCTGCGGGGGTCGATCAGGTGCTCAGCGGTACCGGCGGTTCGATCCAGCGGATCAACGACATGGCCGCACAAATCGCCAGTGCATGCGAAGAGCAGAGCAGCGTCACCGAGGAAATAGCCCGCAATATTTCCGACATCCGCGACTTGTCCAACGAAGCAGCCGCCAACTCCGCCCAAAGCATGCAGGCCAGCCAGCAGCTTTCCAACTTGTCGAGAAACCTGGCAGAGCTGACCGGCCGCTTCCGTACCTGATCGGGTGCCTTTGTGGTCCACTGCCGATGATTTGCGAGCACTGCATCAGGACGGCTTTGTCCTGATGTCCGGTGTGTTGGACGCCGGGCAAATCACTGAGCTGCGTTACGCAATCGATCAACTGAAACCCCAGCACTGGGACTACAGCGGCGTCGTCGATCATTACAAATGTGTGTTCAACCGTGACCCGTTCTGGCTGCCGTACCTGGAAGTGAGCGGGGTGATCGAGCTGGCCGAGGCTGCCTTGGGGGAGGATTGTCACATCATCGGTCAGACGGCCTGGCGCTGCCATCCAGGTTTCATCGGCGCCCCGCTGCATCTGGATTACCTTCCTATGACGCTACCCTCCAGCCTGCTGGAAGACCCGGCCTTTGACCTGCCGATGCAGGTGTTCACCGCGCAGTTTTATCTCGATGATATCGACGCCGACTTGAGCCCGACAAGGGTGATTCCTGGCAGCCATAGGGCGGGCCGCGCGCCAATGGCGGGGGAAACGCAATGGCAGGGACGCCCGGCGCAGCCGGTGCTGTGCCGGGCGGGCGATGTCCTGATACTGCGCAGCGAGTTGTGGCACGCCGGCAGCGACAACCGGACCATCGACCGCACGCGGTACATGCTCCAGGTGCACTATGGCCGGCGGATGGTCGCCCAGAAGTTCTCGCCTTATTTACATTGGCAATTCAACCCTGAGGTCCTGGCCGCCGCGACGCCTCGCCAGCGCCGGCTGCTGGGCGATCATCAGGAAGCAGAATACGACTGAACCTGGCTCGGTCAGATCCAGACGTCATTGATCGCCGTTCGCTCATTGGTTTCTTCGCCGGTATTGATGACGCCCCGAGGCTTGATCAATAACAGTTTCACTTCCCGTTCGGCACTGGGTTTGTGCTCGACACCCTTCTTCACGACGAACATCTCGCCCGGGCCAATCATTACTGCGCCGTCGCGAAAGTCGATACGCAGCTCACCTCCCAGCACGATGAACGTTTCATCGGTGTCGGCATGGGTGTGCCAGACGAAGTCGCCTTCCAGCCGGGCGATCTTGAACTGATAGTCGTTCATTTCGGCGATGACCTTTGGCGCCCACTGTTCATGGAACAGCGAGTATTTCTGGGCGAAGTTGATCGGGAAGTAATGATTCATCGGGACACGCTCCTCAAAACTGGGTGATGAGCACCACCTTACGGCGCAAGGGCGAGGCAGGTATTGGATGATCGTGCAGCTTTGGCGCTGCGCGGCGTAACACCTCAACGCAGCATTTTTAGCCAGCGTGCCGGGGATATACCGAAGGCCTGGGTATGCAGTCGAGTCATATGGCTTTGGTCGAAAAAACCGCAGGCCAGGGCTGCTTCGCTCAGTGGCGTGCCCTGCAATACCAGGCGACGGGCTTCGTTCAATCGACGCTGGGTGATGTAGCGGTAAGGGCTGGTGCCGTACAAGGCACGAAAGTCCCGGGACAGGCTCCACCGATCGCGGCCACTGGCTTCAACCAGGTGGTCCAGGGTAATCGGCTGGTCAAGGGCGTCGTGGATGAATAGGCGTGCGCGCTCTGCCGCCGGATAGTCGATCAGTCGGCGTCCACGCTGGCCACCCGCCGCGACGGAGAGCGCCTGGGCCACGTCGTAGATGGCGTCTTCTTCTTCCAGCGGATCGAGGCCATGTTCCAGGCTGCTGAGCAGCCTGCGGGTCGCGATGTTGAGTCGAGGATCGTTCGACAGCCCGCCTTCAATGAAGGGCAGTGGCTTACCGCCCAGTACTTGCTGGATCAGCGATGGCTCTAAGTAGGACATCCGGTAGCGGAAGCCGTCGCTCGTCCCGGCTTCACCATCATGGATCTCGTCCGGGTGCAGCACGATGGTGCCGCCGGGTTGGCTATGACGTTTGCTGTGCCGGTAATTGAAGCTCTGGACACCGGAAAGGGTGAAGCCGATTGCATAGGTGTCATGTCGGTGGGTGGTGTAGCCATGACCACTGAAATAGGCCTCGATGCGTTCCAGTTTCCTCGACTCAGGCGCGCGCATCAGCCAGTCGCGACGGCTGCTTGATTGAGTCATGGGCAACGACCTCTCGCTGTTGTCCGCACACGATACCTGTCTGGTGCCTCGTGCAGCAAAAAACGCCAGCGTGAGCAAAGCTGCTCGTCCAGCTGAGCAGCTTCAGAAGGTGTGCCCGTGTCCGGCTTCAGATCACCTTCACCGGCGTCTCGCCATGGGCACTTTTGATCAACCCGATGACGTGCAGGCAATCCGCCTTGTTCACGTAGGATTCACCACTGGCGATGGTTTCGTGGTTGCCGGCCCTCAAGCGCCAGCGCCACTGACCTAGTCCGGTGTTCGGGGTGCCTCGGGTCTGTCTGTAGATCTCAAAATACATCGGTTCGCTCCCTGCGATTCACTGATTCAAGACATGTTTCGTACATGTCGTCACAAGCCTAGCCAAGCTGAAAGTTTTCGCTATCGGGGAAACGTTTCCAATGATTGTGAGATATTTCAGAAAATTGCAGCACCTGCTCAAAAAGCGAACCAGGAGCCATGGATGAATCGCAACGAATTGCGCAAGGCGACAATGACCCGGCCGAGCGATGGCTGAGGTCCCGTCTGGAGGCGTTCATGAGTGAGCGCGCGGGCCCGATGGGCGAAACAAAACCTGCCTGAAACAGCAAAGTCGAGGTATGGTTGCGGCGGCTGTCATCTCAAGATCATATTTTCGAATTGGAGTCGAACACATGCCTCACCTGCACATGGAGTACACCGCCAACCTGACTGAGCTGAACGCCGACGTCGCGCTGTTGCGCCTGAATAACGCGCTGGTGGCGTCCGGGCAGTTCGCCGCAGAGTTCGACATCAAGAGCCGGGCCATGAAAATCGACACGTTTCGAGTGGGGACAGGCATCGGTGAGCGCGGCTTCGTGCATGTGAAGCTGGCTTTGCTGAGCGGCCGTTCGGCGGAAATCAAGAAGCAGCTGGCCGACAGTCTATTGGCCGTGATTCAAGACCTGGGCCCATGGCCCAAAACGATCAGCGTGCAGTTGTGCGTGGAGCTTCTTGATATCGACCGTGGCCCTTATGCCAAGGCTGCCATCGGCGTTTGACGCCGGGCTGATGGTGGCGATTGTTTAGCCTGCGCCGATCCATAATCCGTCAAATTGCGGTTTAACAGACGATGGCGTCGTGGGACGCTCTCGGCGAATGTTTTCCTGTGATATCTCTATGGACGGTCGGCCCGCCGCATGTGCATACCCGCCATTCGCCACTAAAGGCCCGACCCGCGAAGTCGCGTCCGCCGTGGCCCCGTCGGCCTGCGCGCTGCCCTGCGAGCTGGCCTTCTGGGCGCTTTGGCATTGCCGCCATGCACGTCCCCCAGATCCTCGTATTGCCTGTTGATGGTTGAACAGTGCTCGTCGATGCGAGCACCGACTGACGGCGCCTCGTCGCCCGTCTGACATGAAAATACGAGCGATCCCATGAGTCTTGCCGATCTTTCTTTTGCATCCGTGCAACAAGCCCAGGTGTTCCTGGCCGAAAACCCGGATATCGAGCTGTTCGAACTGTTTATTGTCGACAACAACGGCGTCCCTCGCGGCAAGTGGTTGCATCGGGACGAGTTGCTGGCGGTCTATCAAACCGGCCGGCCGTTGCCCAGTACCATCCTGGGGCTGACCCTCAAGGGCGAGGATGTGGAAAATTCCGGGCTGGTCTGGGACGTCGGCGACATCGATTGCCGGGCTTATCCCATCAGCGGCAGCTTGCAGCGCATGCCGTGGCGCTTGATCCCCACTGCCGCCGTGCAAGTCGGCATGCACCCGCAAGAGGGCATGCCCGCGGCCATCGCCGATCCGCGTTATCTGCTCAGCCGGGTGATCGGTGCCTTGCAGGCAGACGGTTATTACCCGGTGATGGCGGCCGAGCTGGAGTTTTATCTGCTGGATGCGCAACGCGACAGCGAGGGCCGACCGCAACCGGCGCTGGACGCCGATGGAGGCAGGCCGCGCGCTACCCAGGTCTACGGTTTGCGTGAATTGGAGCAGATCGAGCCGTTCCTGGCGGATCTTTATAGCGCCTGCAAGCTCCAGGGCATCCCGGCCCGGACGGCCATTTCCGAATACGCACCCGGCCAGGTGGAGATCACGCTCGAACACCGCACCGATGCCCTGCAAGCCATGGATGAAGCGGTGCGCTACAAGCGGTTGGTCAAGGGCGTGGCGCATCGACACGGCATGACGGCGTGTTTCATGGCCAAGCCGTTCGATCACTTGGCGGGTTCGGGGATGCATATCCATGTCAGCCTCGCCGACCGGGAGGGCAACAACCTGTTCGCCAGCGATGCCCCGGACGGCACGCCGTTGTTGCGCCACGCCGTGGGCGGGATGCTCGAGACGCTGTTGGATTCGTTATTGATGTTCTGCCCGAACGCCAATTCCTACCGCCGGTTCCAAAGCAACAGCTATGCGCCGCTGGCCGCGACCTGGGGCGTGGACAATCGCACCGTGAGCCTGAGGGTGCCGGGTGGTCCGGCATTCTCCCGACACATCGAGCACCGCATCTGCGGCGCCGATGCCAACCCGTACCTGGCAGCGGCGGCGATATTGGCCGGCATACACCGTGGCATTCGCCAGCAACGTGATCCCGGCGCACCTGTAGAAGGCAACGGCTACGCCCAGGCGACCGAGTTATTGCCCACCGACTGGCTCACCACCTTGCGCGCCCTCGAGGATTCGACCTGGGCTCGGGAGGCTTTGGGCGATGAGTTCCTGGGCGTCTACCTGGCGGTGAAGCGCGCCGAGTACCGTCAGTTCATGGGCGAAGTGGGCGAACAGGATTGGCGCTGGTACCTGAACCAGGCTTGAAAGGCTGTTTGAAGTGGCCACTTAAATAATTATTTAATAGCAACTTTTTCACGAAAAATTGATGGCGGGCTATCTAATATTTGTGTTGCCGTAGGAAATGAATTTTTCACATTTACTGCGTCAGCCTAATAAAGAACGCTCAGGAAGTCCCCGCCATCATGTTAACTATTAAAGCCGTGCGCCCCGAGTGGGTGACGCTGATCGCCAGTGCGTTTCTATTAATGGGCTTTAATCGGGTGCTCTGGCAACACCTGCTCACGATCACCGCATCGGACGGTCACGGAGTTTTGCTGTGCCTGGCCTTTGGCGTGATGGTGTTCTGCGCGTTCAACCTGGTGCTGACGCTGCTGGCGTTCCGTGCGCTGCTCAAGCCTGTGTTGACGCTGCTGTTCGTGATCAGTGCCGGCGTGGCGTATTTCATGGCCCAGTATGGGGTCTTGATCGACGCCGGCATGTTGCGCAACTTTGCCGAAACCAATGCCACGGAAGTGCGTGACTTATTGTCAATAAAGTTGTTTGGCTATCTCTTTTTATTGGGCGTGCTGCCGGCCTTGCTGTTGTTCAAGACCCCCATCAACTATCGTCGCTGGCCCAAGGAGTTGTTAAGTAAGTTGATTGTCGCGGTGGCCTCGGCGGCAGTGCTCGGAGGGGTTGCATTGATCAATTACCAGGGCCTGTCTTCGTTGTTTCGCAACCATCACGAGTTGCACTTGATGGTCGTGCCAAGCAACTACATTGGCGCGTCGATCGGCTACTTGCGCGAGCAGGTCGCGTCGGCCAAGCAACCGTTCATTGCCCTGGGCGAGGATGCGAGCCGCAATCCCACCTGGCAGACCCATGGGCGAAAATCCCTTACCGTGCTGGTCGTGGGGGAGAGTGCCCGGGCCGAAAACTTCGGCATCTTGGGTTACAACCGCGATACCACGCCGAAACTGGACAAGGAGGCGGGGCTGATCGCTTTCACCAATGTGCATTCCTGCGGCACCGAAACCGCCGTGTCGGTGCCCTGCATGTTTTCCAACATGGGGCGCAAGGACTACGACGCCAGCAAGGCGAGGAACGAAGAAGGCCTGCTGGACGTGCTCAAGCGCGCCGGGCTGGAGGTGATCTGGCGGGACAATCAGTCCGGCTGCAAAGGCACCTGCGACCGGGTCACGGTGCAGGATGTGAGCAATCTCAAGGACCCGACCCTGTGCGCCAACAGTGAGTGCCGCGACGAGATTCTGCTCCAGGGCCTGCAGCATTTCATCGACACCCTCGACAAGGACACGGTGCTGGTATTGCACCAGATGGGCAGCCATGGGCCGGAGTACTTCAAGCGTTATCCCAAGGAGTACGAGCATTTCACTCCGGTGTGCGAAAGCAACGCGCTGAACAATTGCAGTCGCGAAAGCATCGTCAACGGTTACGACAACACGTTGGTGTACACCGATCACGTGCTGTCGACGCTGATCGATCTGCTGCGCGCCAATCAGGACAAAGTCGACACCGCGATGCTGTACCTGTCGGACCATGGCGAGTCCTTGGGCGAATACAACCTGTTCCTTCATGGCACGCCGTACATGCTGGCCCCAGAGCAACAGAAGCACGTGGCGATGCTGGCCTGGTTTTCCGACAGCTACCAAAAGTCCTTCGCCGTCGATACCCATTGCCTGCAGCTGAGTCGGGACAAGCCCCTGAGCCAGGACAACCTGTTCCATTCGATGCTTGGGCTGCTGGAGGTCAACAGCAAAGTCTACAACCAGGATCTCGACTTGTTCGCCAGCTGTCGCGGTGCGGTGATTGAAGGTGTGCTGGCCCGGGAATAAGGCCTACACCTTTTTTTCACGCAGCGTTGTTTAACCTGCTCTTCAATCTTTCTTCATGAGCTGTGAGCATGCCCCGGCAATCCCCACCCACTGTCGAGCTTGAGTTCGCCAGGCAGCATGACCAGGAGCATGCGCAAATTTGCCATCAGCCGGCGCCTCGCCGCTTGCGCCTGGCGTTCTGGCGTGACGAGCAGTTGGTGCGCAACGCCTTGAAAGTGGCGGGTGAGCCTGGGCTGGTGCTGGACGTGGCGTGTGGGGCGGGGCGGTTCTGGCCGGTGTTGGGCGAGCATGCCAACCGGGTGATCCTGGCGGCGGACCCGTCGCCAGACAGGCTTGAGCACGCCCGCAGCCATCATGAAGGCGCATTGCTCGAACGGGTCACGACCTTCCCGAGTTCGGCGTTTACCCTCGGCCTGTCAGCCAATGCGGTCGACTGCATTTTTTGTTTGCAGCTGTTTCTGCACATCAAGGCCAGCGAGCATCGCCTGGCCTTGCTGCACGAATTTCATCGGGTCAGTCGCGATACGGTGATCGTCTCGGTCCAGATCGAAGGGCCTCTCAAGCTCGGCAAGCCGCCCCCGCGAAGCCTGGCCGATAAGGGCGACGTCGAAGCGCAGTTCATCGAGGCCGGATTCACCGTGCTGTGGCACCAGGATTTCCTGCCGGGTTTTGCCTTGAAGCGAGTTTACGTACTACGCAAGGCCGGTTAACTCTGGATGTAGGACTATTCTTGCGTTTGCGCAGGCGATTTCTCTCAAGCTCTTGCTCCGTAGATGCTCGCAACCGCCGACGGCGATATATACTGCGCGCCATTCTTCAAGGGAGAGCCGTGTGGCCATCGATATTCACTGGATTCGCGACAACGATAGCCTCGGTCAGTTTTGCGCCGAATGGCAGGCGTTGCCATTCGTCGCCCTCGACACCGAATTCATGCGGGTCGACACTTTTTATCCGATTGCCGGCTTGCTTCAGATCGGCGACGGCAAGCGCGCCTACCTGATCGATCCCTTGACCATCAATGACTGGAAACCCTTGGCCGCGCTGCTGGAGAACCGGGCGGTGCTCAAGGTGTTACATGCCTGCAGCGAAGACTTGGAAGTTTTGCTGCGCCTGACCGGCAGCCTGCCCGCGCCGTTGTTCGATACCCAACTGGCTGCCGCCTACTTGAACCTTGGTTTTTCCATGGGCTACTCGCGGTTGGTGCAGGAAGTACTGGGCATCGAACTGCCCAAGGGCGAGACCCGTTCCGACTGGTTGCAACGCCCCTTGTCCGAGACGCAAATCAGCTACGCCGCGGAAGATGCGGTGCATCTGGCGGAAGTTTTCGTACAGCTGCGCCCGAAACTTTCCGACGACAAGTACGCCTGGGTGCTAGAGGACGGCGCCGAACTGGTGGCCAACCTGCGTCGCGAAATTGACCCGTATGAGGTGTACCGCGAGGCCAAGCTGGCCTGGAAGCTGTCCCGTGCGCAACTGGCCGTGCTGCGCGAGCTGTGTGCCTGGCGCGAGCGCGAAGCGCGGGCCCGGGACCTGCCGCGCAATCGCATCATCCGTGAGCATTCACTGTGGCCCCTGGCCCGCACGCAGCCGGATAATCTCGGCGCGCTGGCGAAGATCGAAGACATGCACCCGCGTACCGTGCGCCAGGACGGCGAATTGTTGCTGGACCTGATCAAACGTGCGGCCAGCGTGCCCCCCGAGCAATGGCCAACCGCCGTGCCCGAGCCACTGCCCATCGAGGCGTCGGCGCTGCTCAAGCGCCTCAAGGCGCTGGGGCAGGCCGAAGCCGAGCGCCTGGGCATAGCGCCGGAGCTGATGCTGCGCAAGAAAACCCTCGAAGCCCTGATAAAAAGCGGCTTTCCCGAGGGGCCTTACCAATTGCCCGATTCGCTGCGTGGCTGGCGCCGCGAGTTGATGGGCCAGGCCCTGCTCGACAGCCTGGCCACCGCCGGAGAACAGCCTTGAAACGTATCTGCTCCATCTATCGAAGCTCGAAGAAAAACGAGATGTACCTGTATGTGCTCAAGAGCGATGCCTTGAAGCGTGTGCCGGAGCCATTGATGGCGGCATTCGGCAAGGCGATCCATGCCTTTGACCTGGTGCTGAGTCCCGAGCGGGAGCTGTCTCGGGAGGACATCAACAAGGTGCTGGAAAACCTCGACACCCAGGGTTATCACTTGCAAATGCCTCCGGCCGAAGACGAGTACATCGAGCATCTGCCGGAAGAGTTGCTGCGACGCAACGACCCGATCTGACACTACCCAGGCGCCGGTCTCGGCGTCTCTTGAAACATTGAAACGATTTGGCGATGGTCCGTAGGGACGGAGCGATACTCTGTCAGCGGCCGTCTGCACTGTTTTTGA
Organism: Pseudomonas sp. SWRI154; assembly: GCF_014268645.1. NCBI lineage: Bacteria > Pseudomonadati > Pseudomonadota > Gammaproteobacteria > Pseudomonadales > Pseudomonadaceae > Pseudomonas > Pseudomonas sp. SWRI154. Next base: position 66,804 of record NZ_JABWQW010000028.1, on the reverse strand, counting down.
AAGGTTAGATTCATGCGCGTTCTGATTGCCGAACACGACCACGCGGTGTATGCCCAGCTCCTGCGCCAAGCTGCACCTGATATCGAAGTACTGACCAGCGGCGATTCCGCCGAGTTGTCGCGGCTGGCCGCGGACTGCCCGGTCTGGCTCGGCCAGCCTGACCTGTTGGCGACGCTGTTGCGACAAGGCCACCAACCCCGTTGGTTGCAATCGACCTGGGCAGGCATCACGCCGCTGCTGGCCGAGGGTTTGACACGCGATTACCGACTGACCCGTGCCGTCGGTATTTTCGGCCAGGTAATGGCTGAGTACGTGCTGACCTACATGCTCGGCCATGAGCGCGAAGTGCTTGCGCGGTTGGTCAGCCAGGTGGAGCGCAAGTGGGACAACCGCCAAGGGCAAAGCCTGGCGGGACGCAAGGTGTTGATCGTCGGGACCGGTGATATCGGTCAGTGCGTGGCGCAGTTCCTGATGCCGTTTGGCGTGCAGTTGTACGGCATCGCCAGCGAAGCCAGGGAGCTGGCGCCGTTTGTCGAAGTTGGCGCGCTGGAAGATTTGCCACGCCTGGTGGGTGAGGTGGATTACGTGATCAACCTGCTGCCCAACACCCCGAACACCCACGACATCTATGATGCGGAGCTGTTCAAGCGCTTCAAACCCACCGGGCTGTTTATCAATGTCGGCCGTGGCGTGGCCGTGGTCGATGCAGACCTGGTGCAAGCCTTGAAGGAAGGGCACTTGGCCGGCGCGGTGATCGACGTCTGCCGCCAAGAGCCATTGCCGCAGCGTCATCCATTCTGGACCGCGTGGGGCCTGCTGCTGACCGGCCACAGCTCGGCTCCGACCTCGCCGCCGATGATGGTGCAACTGTTCCTGGAAAACCTGCGGGCGTATCGGGCCGGTGATGGGTTGCGTGGGGAAGTGGATTTCAACCGGGGCTACTGACCCGCTGACTTCACCTAAGACTTGTGGACCCATCGTGGCGAGGGAGCAAGCTCCCTCGCCACGGGTTCAGCGGGCTCCTTACAGGGTGAAGTCGCCTTCGGCTACCAGCTCGCTCAGCGGCCGGCGCGGGCTTGGGACTTCCCGGGGCTGGAGGTAGTCGGCCAGGGTGGATTTATCCCCCAGCTTGCCAATCGCCACGGCGGCGTGCAGGGCGTAGCCTTCCGGGATCTTCAATTCCTTGCGGGTCAGTTCCTGATCGAAACCGGCCATGCCGTGGGTGTGCCAGCCGCTGAGGCTGGCTTGTAGCGCCAAGTGGCCCCAAGCCGCGCCTGTGTCGAAGGTGTGGCACTGGGCCGGGGTTTCCTCAGCGGCGCCGGGCACCGCGAAGGTGGTTTTCGAGGCGATGATCACCAGCGCCGAGGCGTGTTGCGCCCAGCCGCGGTTGAACTCATTGAGCAAGCCGAGGAAACGCTCCCAATTCGGCGTATCGCGGCGGGCATACAGGAAACGCCACGGCTGCGAATTGTAGGCCGAAGGGGCCCAGCGCGCGGCTTCGAAGAAACTCAGCAAGGTTTCTTCGGCGATGGTCTCGCCGGTGAACGCGCGAGGCGACCAGCGTTCGACGAATTGGGGATGTATAGCGTATTCAGCGATGCGGGGGTTGGCGCTCATGAGCTTACCTCGGCTAGGTTCGGGAACGTGATGACGCAACCTACGTCCCGGCGCCCGGCCTGACAAGCCCCTGTTACCGGCAGTCGCCAATGCTTGGCCTCGGGAGGTCCCGGCACTAGACTGTCGGCCTTTTCACCACGTGATGTTGATGCTCGAGCCATGGCCGCCAAAGTCGAACCGTTCTGGATACGCAAAACCCTCGATCAGCTCGATCCCCAGGAATGGGAATCGCTGTGCGACGGCTGTGGCCTGTGCTGCCTGCAAAAGCTCGAGGATGAAGACGACAACAGCGTCTACTACACGCGCATCGCCTGCAAACTGTTGGACTTGAAGACGTGCCAGTGCACCGATTATCCCAATCGCCGCGACTTTGTCCCGGACTGCATCCAGCTCACGCCGGGCAAGGCCGATGAGTTCAAATGGCTGCCGCCGACCTGTGGCTATCGACTGGTCAGCGAGGGCAAGGACTTGCCACTGTGGCACCATCTGGTCTGCGGCGATCGGGACGCCGTGCACCACGAACGCATTTCCCAGTCGGGGCGGATGCTGGCCGAAGGCAGCGTGGCTGAAGACGATTGGGAAGATCACCTGATTTTCCGCGCAGGCTGAATCCAACGACATCGCACCAAAGGGAGCGCCCATGGCGGCAGGATTGAAATGGATGCTGGCGGCTGCACTGCTGCCGTTGTGCGGGTCGCTGTGGGCGGCGCAGAAAGTCGACCTTGATTATCACGTTCACCTGTTGCCGCAGAGCGATCAGGTCGAGGTGCGCCTGACCCTCGCACGGGGCTCGGCGGTGCGCAGCCTGGATTTCGATCTCGGCGACGAAGACCGCTACAGCGATTTCAAGGCGGACGGCCAATGGCAGCTCACCTCCGGCCACGGCTCGCGAGGCGTTTGGCGTCCAGCCGCCGACAAGGCGAGCCTGACCTACCGCGTGCGCATCAGCGAATCGCGCAAGAACGGTTCTTTCGAGACCCGCATGACCCCGGGATGGGCCCTGCTGCGCGGCGACGACCTGGTGCCGCCGGCCAAGTTGGACCAGCAGGACGGCATCGAGTTGGTGTCGCGCCTGGAATTCGAACTGCCCGGCGGCTGGAAGAGCATCGAGACGTCCTGGCCGCGTATCGGCAAGCAACGCTTTCGCATCGATAACCCATCGCGCTTGTTCGACCGGCCCACGGGCTGGATGCTCGCCGGCAAGCTCGGCAGCCGCCGCACGCGCCTGGGTGAGACCGAGGTCACCGTCGCTTCGCCCCAAGGCCAGGGCATGCGACGGATGGACGTGCTGACGCTGCTGACCTTCGTCTGGCCGCAAGTGCAGGCAGCGCTGCCGCGTCATCCTGCCAAGCTGCTGATCGTCGGTGCGAGCGACCCGATGTGGCGTGGTGCCCAGGCCGGTCGTGATTCGGTTTACCTGCACAGCCGTTCACCGCTGGTCAGCGAACGGGGCAGCAGCCCGCTATTACGGGAATTGGTCCAGGTGCTGGCGCGCATCAACGACCACGATCGTAGCGACTGGATCGGCGAAGGGTTGAACGAGTATTACGCCATCGAACTGCTGCGCCGCGCTGGCGGTATGAGCGATGAGCGTTATCAGGCCTTGAATGATCGCCTGGTCCGGGACAGCAAGGGCGTCACGACCTTGCGCGGCGAACAGGTGAGCCCTGCAATGGTGGCCAAGGCGGTGCTGTTGTTGCAGGAGCTGGACCGCGAAATCCGCCTGAAGACGCGCAACAAGCGTTCGCTCGACGACGTGCTACAGGGCGCGATGCGGTTGGAAACGGTGGATACCGAGGAGTTTGTCCAGCTCAGCGAGAGCATTCTTGGCGAACGTTCCACCGCGCTGGACACTCGGTTACTTCAGTAATTTCGCTTCATCGGTCGCACAGCCGAGATCAGAGCCCAGCCTTCGGCGAAACCAGCGAATCATTTCCGGTAACGGTGGCTGTGTCGGTCGCGGCCGTTGCATTGGCTTTCATGCGCGACAACTCATCGCCCGCCTGTTCGATCCTGGCGCGGGCCTCGTGCAGATGCTGACGATTCCTTTCCAGCATACTCTTGGCCGAGCAGTGTCCGGTGATGCCGCGGGCCAGGGCCATGCCGCCGATTGCCAGTTGAGCCAGGCCGAACACTCCGCCGCGACGCAGGCCCTTGCCCATCATCAGCACCCCACCGGCCAGTGAACCAATGCGCTCCCAGCCATGTACGTTCTGCGGGGTACGGGATTGAAAAGGGGTGGTCTCAACCGGCCCGAACGGATTGTTATCGCTCATGATCTGTCTCCAGTGTGGGGATTTGTATAAAGCTGACTGCCAGAGCGAATCCGTCGTTCCATCAATTTCGCGCCGATCAGCGGAATTGCGGACCCGAGCGCGTGTTGTTGCCTTTGGCCATGCGGTCGTACAACACGACATTGACCGTGGCCGCCAGGTTCATGCAGCCGTTGGTGGGAATGTAGATCACGTCTTCGCACCAGTCGCGGATGTCTTTGTCCAGCGAGCCGTCTTCCGGACCGAAGATATACAAGGCGCGGTCCGGGTGCGTGTATTCGGGCAGCGGCCGGGCGCCTTCCACCAGCTCGACGGCCACCGGTACGCAGCCAAGGGGCAGGATCTTCTTCAGGTCGTCGATGCCGATCAGCGGGATGTCGTAGTGGACTTTCTTGGTGTCGGTGACGAAGTCGGCGGCGCGTTCATAACGCTTGCCGGTGTAGAACACCGACGCCACGCCGTAGCAACCGGCGGCGCGCATCACCGAACCGACGTTTTCGGGTGACTTGGGGTTGAACAGACCGATGCAGCTGTAGCGTTTGTTGGCCACGGACGGGGTGCCTTTGAGAAAAGGCGCGATTATACGGGGAATGCCGTTTACTTACGAAAAACGATACATCCATGGCGAGGGAGCAGGCTCCCTTGCCATTCGATGGCCTGCTACTCGTCTTTTTTCATCAGCCCGGCCAGTGCGGCGAAGGGGTTATGGGTCGCCTTGGCGATCTTCGGCGTGCTCAGGGAGCCGTCGCCAAAGTATTGCTGGTCGGTATAACGCGAGTGCTCGTTGTCGTGGCAGTACAAGCACAGCAGTTCCCAGTTGGAACCGTCCTGCGGGTTGTTGTCGTGGTTGTGGTCGCGGTGGTGAACGGTCAGTTCGCTCAGGCGCTTGCCGGAAAACTCACGGGCGCAGCGGCCGCAGACGTGGGGGTACATTTTCAGGGCTTTGTCGCGGTAGCCCATTTCCCGGTCGCGCTGGGCGTCGGCAAGGATGCGGTCCAGCTTGGCGGTGTTGGACGGTGGGGGGGACGAACTCATGGGTTCACCTCTGTGGAAAAGACTGATGACGGTTGGACAGAGTTTAGCTCAGCCCTTGAGCTTCTCGGCAATCCAGATGGTGTGGCGGGTGCCTTTGTTGCCGTGGGCGAAGACTTGCACCTCTTCAGCCTTGAAGCCGGCCTTCTTCAGCTTGTCGGAAAACTGCCGGTCAGCACTGGCCGACCACACGGCCAGCACGCCCTTGGGCCGCAGGGCTTTGGCGCAGGCGGCCAGGCCACCGGCCGAGTACAGCCAGCTGTTGGCTTTCTGGGTCAGGCCTTCGGGGCCGTTGTCGACGTCCAGCATGATTGCGTCGAAGCCCTGGGGCTCGGCTTGCAGCACTTTGGCGACGTCTTCCATGCGGATCACCGTGCGCGGGTCCGACAGCGGCCGTCCGGCCTTTTCGCCCAAGGGGCCGCGATTCCACTCCACCACGCCGGGAACCAGTTCGGCCACCACCACTTCGGAATTCTTGCCCAAATGCTTGAGGGCCGAGGCGAGGGTGAAGCCCATGCCGAGCCCCCCGATCAGCACGCGCGAGCCAGGACGGCCGGCGACCTTGCGGCAAGGAATCTCGGCCAGGGCATCTTCGGAACCGTGCATGCGCGTATTCATCAGCTGCCCGCCGTCACCGCCCTGGATCTTGATGACGAAGTCTTCGCCATACTCGAACAGGCACAGGGCACCGCCGTTGTCGGGGATTGGGGTGGTGTCGAGCAGAACGAAACGTTTCATGGAAATCTCATGGGAAGGGGCAGACTTGCCCGGTAGGGACTAGCCTCAAAGCAGACAATAGCCATGGAGCCATTGATGAAGTGCAGCATTCTAACGGCCATTGCCGTGGCGGCGCTCTCGATAAGTTATGCACAGGCCCAGCAACCGACGATTCCGGTATCGCCGCCGAGCATTCCCGGTTCGCCCGGCACCGCCACGCCCATGCCGTACCCGCCGGTCGCGCCCAGTGGCGTACCCAAGGCCGGCCCCGGAAGTGGCGGCCCGCCCTTGTTGCCGCCGATCGAAATGCCCAGGCCGCCAAAGGACCAACCGATACCGGGCCTGGAGCCTAAGCCGCCGAAGGTCAAGTCGCCTGGAGGCTAGACCTGCTGCGAGAGCAATTGCCCGTCGGCCATGCGCAGGCGCTTGGACAGGGAGACGGCGAGGGCGCGGATGATCTTGGCAGCAATCTTCGGCGCGTCGTTGAGCATTTTTTCCAGGGAGTCCTTGCCCAGGTTCAGCAACTGGCAGTCAGTGGCTGCAATGCAACTGGCCGAACGCCGTTCGCCGTCGAGCACGGCCATCTCGCCGAACGCCCGGCCGCTGCGCAGTGTAGCGATGGTGACGGGTTGGCCGTCAGGGCCGGTTTTTTGTACGGCCACTTGGCCGGTGTGAAGGATGCACATGAAGCTGCCGGCATCGCCCTCGCGAAAAATCGCTTCGCCTTGGGCGATGGTGCTGACGCTGAAATAACCCGCCGCCGCGGCGAAGTCGACGGGCAGCAATTGGTCGAACAAGCCGCAGTCCATCAGCCAATCGCGAATCTGGTTGTTCAGTAAAGTCGGTTCTGACATGTCGTCACGGTCTTTTCTTGTGTTTACAGGGTCAGCCTTGCCTGGGAGAGAACAGATGGGATGCCTGGGCCAATGGAGCTAAGACCCGGCCATCCCACAGAGTTCCTCAGGCCCGTCCCAAAACCTTCAGGACAAATGCATATTCGAGCGCTACGTCACGCAATCCCTGATAACGACCGCTCATTCCACCGTGGCCGGCGCCCAATTCGGTCTTGAGCAGCAGCGGGTTGTCATTGGTCTTGGTGGCCCGAAGTTTGGCCACCCATTTCGCCGCTTCCCAATATTGCACGCGGCTGTCGTTGTAGCCGGCGATCACCAGCATCGCCGGATACGCCTGGGCGCGAACGTTTTCATAGGGGGCGTAGGCCCTGATCCGATCATAGACCTGCGGCTCTTCGGGATTGCCCCACTCGTCGTATTCCGTGACGGTCAACGGCAGCTCGGGGTCGAGCATGGTGTTGAGCACATCGACGAAGGGCACTTCGGCAATTGCGACCTTGAACAGCTCGGGGCGCTGATTGAGCACCGCGCCGATCAACAGGCCACCGGCGCTACCACCGCTGATTGCCAACTGATCGGCCGTGGTGAAGCCCTCGGCGATCAGGTGTTCGGCGCAGGCGATGAAGTCGCTGAAGGTGTTGTGTTTGTGCTCTTGCTTGCCGGCGCGGTACCAGGCTTCTCCCAGCTCGCCGCCGCCGCGTACATGGGCGATCGCAAACGCCACGCCACGGTCCAGCAGGCTCAGCCGCGCGTGGGAAAACCACGGGTCGAGGCTCTCGCCATAGGCGCCGTAGCCATACAGATACAGCGGCACCGGCTGGCCGAGGGCTTCACGCTTGACCACCAGGCTGATGGGCACCTGCGTGCCGTCCGGTGCGGTCGCCCAGAGCCGCTGGCTAACGTAGGCATCGGCGTCAAACGGACCCAGCACCGGGGTTTGCTTGAGCACGACTTGTGCGCCGCTGGCCAGGTCTAGCTGACGGATTTGCGCCGGACGGTTCAGGGCCTCGTAGCGCAGGCGAATCCGCTCGCTGACGAATTCCAGGCTGTTCTGTACATGCAGGCTGTAGGCCGCGTCCGGCAACTGCACCCGATATGCCGGCAAGCCATGTGGATGAACTTCGATGATCGGCAGGCCGCCTTCGCGCAGGCTCAACGTCATTGCGCTGGCGTTCAGGCTCAGGCCATCGATCATCACTGTGTCGCTGTGGGGGATCAGGTTCTGCCAGTCGGCCTCGGTCGGCGCTTCGCCCGTATCGGCGGCCTGGTACAGCGCGTAATTGATGCCGTCGCGGTTGCTGCGGATGAACCAGGTCCATTGACCGTCGAGTAAGCCGTGATCGACATCATATTCATGGTGCTCGACCCGTGGCGCCAGGCAGGTAAACGGCAGTTGCGGTTGCGTGGCGTCCAGCACCCAGATCTCGCTGGTGGTCTTGCTGCCCAGGGACAAGATCAGCTGGCGCTGCGAACTCGAACGGTAGCAGTGCAGGAAGAAACGCCCGTCCGGCTCATGGAACACCTCTTCGGCGGCGGTGCCGTCCAGACGATAGCGCAGCAGCTTGTGCGGGCGGTGGGTGTCGTCCAGTTCGCCAAAGAACAGCGTCAGGCTGTCGTTGGCCCAGGTCATGCTGCCGTCGCAGTTTTCGAAGGAGAGTTCGCTGACCTTGTCGTTGGACAATTCCTTCACGAACAGGGTGTAGATCTCATCGCCCGTGGTATCCAGGCTGTAGGCCAGGCGCTGATGGTCGGGGCTGATGCTGAACGCACCCAGGGAAAAGAACCCACCGCCGGCCAGCGCATTCGGGTCCAGCAAGAGTTGTTCATGACTTTCATCGACGGTCAGGCTGTCGTCGGCCGGACGCGGGCAGCGATAATGGCGCGGGTATTCGTCACCGGCCGTGGTGCGGGTGTAATACAGATACGGGCCCCAGGGCGAGGGCAGGGACAGGTCGGTCTCGAGGATCCGTCCCTTGATTTCCTGGAACAGCGTTTCGCGCAATTCGGCCTGATCGGCGAGTCGGGTTTCCTGATAACGGTTTTCGGCCTTGAGGTATTCGAGCACGGCGTCGGTGTCGCGCTCCTGCAGCCAGGCATACGGGTCGACACCGGCGTCCTTGCGGGCAATCGGTGCGTCGGGAACGTGGGCGGATAGGGGCATGAAAAAAACTCTCGGGCTGGATACAAAAAGGGACAAGGGGCCGGTGACGTCAGTTCTGTTGCCGGACCGAAAAACTCACCACGCCAGCCAAGGGGCAGACGCCGGGGCAGCCTGACGAGCGAAAAGCCGTTACTATAAGCGCCTCTTTGCCTGCCTTGCCATGGACACCATGACCGAGAACGACTATCTGATTGCCTGGGGCCTCTACGCCTTCGCCGCCTTGGGCTGCCTGCTGGTATGGATGCGCATGACCCGCTTCATGTGGCGCTGGTTGCGCGAGCCGCTGCGGCTGTTGATGGCGGTGCTGCTGTTCAGCCCGACCATCGTCGACCCGGTGAAGGAAAAGGTTGCACCGGCGCTGGCAATTGTCGCCCTGGATGTGCTGTTCAAGGTTGGCAACAATGTCTGGCGCGCAGCGTCGGACCTGCTCATGTACGGCATGATCGCCTTCGGCCTCTACCTGATTGTCGTGCTGATCCGCTTCCCTATCGAACGTGCTTCAAATGCCCGCAAGGAGCGAGCGGCCGCCGCGAAAGCCGCCGAGGCAGCCGAGCCTGACGACGAACCGCCGTTCGGCGTCGCCGGCGATGACCGCTACGGTCGCCCGCCCGTGCCGAGCAACCCTCAGCGTTCGCGTATCGAACCGCGCCTGTAGCCAGGCCTCCCATTCCTTTGAGGGTTCGAGCATGTGTGAATTATTGGGCATGAGTGCCAATGTGCCGACCGACATCGTGTTCAGTTTCACCGGGTTGATGCAACGCGGGGGCAAGACCGGACCGCATCGCGATGGCTGGGGAATCGCCTTCTATGAAGGCCGCGGCTTGCGCCTGTTCCAGGACCCGGCCGCGAGCAGCGAGTCGGAAGTGGCAAATCTGGTGCAGCGCTATCCGATCAAGAGCGAAGTGGTGATCGGGCACATCCGCCAGGCCAACGTCGGCAAGGTCTGCCTGTCCAACACCCACCCGTTCGTGCGCGAGTTGTGGGGGCGCAACTGGTGTTTCGCCCACAACGGCCAGCTCGCCGATTTCCAGCCGGGCGTGAGCTTCTACCGCCCCGTGGGCGATACCGACAGCGAAGCGGCATTCTGTGATTTGCTCAACCGGGTGCGCCAAGCCTTTCCGGAACCGGTGGACGTGGAGCAGTTATTGCCATCGTTGATCGAAGCCTGCAGCGAATATCGCAGCAAAGGCGTGTTCAATTGCCTGCTCAGCGACGGTGACTGGCTGTTCTGCTATTGCTCGACCAAACTGGCGCAGATCACCCGGCGGGCGCCGTTCGGCCCGGCGCGGCTCAAGGATGTCGACGTGATTGTCGACTTCCAGGCCGAAACCACGCCCAACGACGTGGTCACGGTGATTGCCACCGAACCCCTGACTGAAAACGAAACCTGGACCCGCTACGAACCGGGCCAATGGAGCCTGTGGCGACGCGGCGAATGCGTCAGCCACGGCCGGACCGAATAAGGACGTCACGCTATGTTGCTCAGTTATCTACGGTTGGTGTTGTTCGCGGTGGGCCTGCTGGTCGGGGTCCAGGTGCCAGGCTTTGTCAGCGACTATGCCAAGCGGGTCGAGGCCCACCTGATCGAGGCGCAGACTGGCCTGCAAGGGTTCCAGGGCACCGCGAATCAGTTTTTCAAGGGCGACATGCAAGCCCTGGTAGCGCATTACCGCGCCAGCGAAGACCCGATCTTTCGCAGCGATGCCGACAGCCTGAACACTTTGCTCGTGCGCCAGCAGGCCTTGGACAAGCAGTTCCAGGCAATGCAAGGCCCGTGGTACATCCGCTTGCTGCAGGTGGCCCTGGCTGCCGATCCGGACATCCGCAAGGAAACCTGGAATGGCTACAGCTACCAGATCCTGCTGACCCCCGAGGCGATGATCTGGGGCATCAGCGGCGCGATGTTGCTGTCGTTCGGCCTGGAATGCCTGTTCCGCCTGATCGACTGGGTCGTGCTGGGCGGCAAGCGCCTGCGCCAGAGCCGGCCAATCGAAGAGCGCGACCTGCGCGGGCTCTGACAGCGCTTTTCGTGGCGAGGGAGCTTGCTCCCGCTGGGCCGGGCTGGCGCTCCAGCGCGCAGCGGCCCCGAAACCAGACGCTGCGCAGTGTCAGGTTGATGATGCCCGGCCGTTTTGGGTCTGCTTTGCAGACCAGCGGGAGCAAGCTCCCTCGCCACAGAAACGGTCCGCCTTTCCTGGCGATGCTCCGCCCAATCAAATTTTTCTTATGACCCGGCCAAGGTTTTATTCGTTGGACGGGATCGGCTGCGCGCTCAAGAATCGGGGCAACGGTCTCCACGCCAGCGTCGTCGAGACTCACAACAATAAAACCGTGGAGAACCACCATGAGTGCACCCGACACGCTCGGCGTCCCCCAGCCGCAGGCCCGTTCCGGCCCGTTCGACTGGTACCGCAACATCAACCAGCAGGAACGGCGCACGTTCTGGAGCTGCAAGATCGGTTATGCCCTGGACGGCATGGACACGCAAATGCTCAGTTTCGTGGTGCCGACGCTGATCGCCATGTGGGGCATCACCACCGGTGAAGCGGGGCTGATCCACACCAGCACGCTGATCGCTTCGGCCATCGGCGGTTGGGTCGCGGGCATTCTCTCGGACCGCATCGGCCGGGTGCGCACCTTGCAGCTGACGGTGTTGTGGTTCGCCTTCTTTACCTTCCTCTGCGGCTTCGCCCAGAACTACGAACAGCTGTTGATCGCCCGCACATTGATGGGCTTCGGCTTTGGTGGCGAGTGGACCGCCGGCGCGGTGTTGATGGGCGAGGTGATCCGCGCCAAGGACCGTGGCAAGGCGGTGGGCATGGTGCAATCGGGCTGGGCACTGGGCTGGGGCATGACGGCAATTCTATATGCGCTGTTGTTCTCGGTCTTGCCGCCGGAAGACGCTTGGCGCGCGTTGTTCATCCTCGGCATCGTGCCGGCAGTGTTTGTGATTTTCGTCCGCCGGTTGGTCAAGGATCCGGAAATCTACAACCAGACCAAGGCCCGGCTGACGCCCGAGAACCCGGCGAAGTTCTACGAGATTTTTGCCCCCGGCATTCTGTTCACGACGATTCGAGCCTCGCTGCTGACCACTGGCGCGCTGGGTGGCTACTACGCCATCACCTCCTGGCTGCCGACTTTCCTGAAAAACGAGCGCGGCTTGAGCGTCCTGAGTACCGGTGGCTACCTGGCGATGGTGATCGTCGGCTCTTACGTGGGTTACGTCATTAGCGCTTATTTGTCCGACATCCTCGGACGCAAGAAAAATTTCGTCCTGTTTGCCGTCGGTTCCTTCACCATCGTGCTGCTGTACACCCAGGTGCCGGTAAGCAACAACGTGATGCTGTGGCTGGGCTTCCCCTTGGGTTTCTTTGCTTCGGGCATGTTCAGCGGCATGGGGTCGTTCCTCACCGAACTGTTCCCCACGCGCATTCGCGGATCGGGACAGGGCTTCTGCTACAACATTGGCCGGGCGGTGGCCGCACTGTTCCCCCTGCTGATCGGTATTCTCAGCCAAAAGGTGCCGTTGAGCGTCGGTATCGGTGCGTTCGCGGCGGTGTCCTACGGAGTGGTGATCCTCGCGGCCCTGAGCCTGCCGGAAACCCAAGGCAAGCAGTTGGAAGCCGAGTAACTGATAACCTGTGGGGCCAAATGCCCCATAGCTAAAAAGAAAGAGCCTACAGGAGCGTTCACCGTGAACCGCCTGCTATTGAATTGCGACATCGGCGAAAGCTTCGGCAACTGGACCCTGGGTCTGGACGCCGAGGTGATGCCCTTTATCGATTGTGCCAACATCGCCTGCGGCTTCCATGCTGGCGACCCGAGCATCATGCGCAAGACTGTCAGCCTGGCCCTGAGCCATGGCGTACGGATCGGCGCGCACCCGGCCTATCAGGATCTGGCGGGCTTCGGCCGACGTTCCATGGCCTATGGCGCCCAGGAATTGCAGGACCTGCTGCACTATCAGATCGGCGCCCTCGACGGTATCTGCCGCGCCCAAGGCGGTCGGGTCAGCTACGTCAAACCCCACGGCGCGATGTACAACGACATGATGGCCAACCCGGCGCAACTGCGCGCGGTAATCCAGGCAGTCGCCGCTTATGATCGGCAATTGCCGCTGATGCTGATGGCGACTCGGGACAACGGCGCCGCCCAGGCCCTGGGCGATGAATACGGCCTGACCTTGTGGTTCGAGGCTTTCGCCGACCGAGCCTATGACAGTGCCGGTCACCTGGTTTCCAGGCAATTGCCTGGGGCGGTGCATCACGATTCCGAGATCATCATCGGGCAGGCCCTGACCATCGCCCGCGGCGATGCGCTAACGGCCAGCGATGGCAGCCCCTTGAATCTGCACGCCAACACCTTGTGCGTGCATGGCGACAACGCCAGTTCCGTAGCCGCCGTGCAGCGTATCCGCCAGGCCCTGGATGGGCAGAGCGCGCCATGAAGCCGCGCTTGGAAGTGGTGGCGGTGGACTGCCTGATGGTTCGCCTGTTCGACGAGATCGCCGAGACCAACATGCCGTGGATGCTCGCCGCCAGCGAGCGTTTGCGTGAGGTTTTTGCCGGCGATTTGATCGACCTTGTGCCGTCCTATACCACGCTGATGGTGCATTACGATTTGCTGGCCCTGACGCCGACCCAGGCTCGCGAGCTGATCGGCGAAGCGCTGAACAATCTTTCGCCGGACGCCGGCTCCGTCGGTCAATGCCATGTGTTGCCGGTGTGGTACGACCTTAGCGTCGGGCCTGAGCTGGTCCTGCTATCGAGCCGCAGCGGGTTGACGGTGGAGCAAGTGATCCGTCGCCACACCGAGCGTGAGTACCAAGTGTTTGCCCTGGGTTTCGCGCCGGGCTTCGCCTTCATGGGGCTGGTTGACGAAGAACTGGCCGCGCCGCGCCTCGATACACCGCGCAAACGCGTCGCGGCGGGCAGCGTCGGGATCGCCGAGCGCCAGACGGCGGCATATCCGGTGGTCTCGCCCGGCGGCTGGAACCTGATCGGTCGCACCCCGGCCAAACTGTTCGACCGTGAGCGCGACGGCTACAGCTTGATGCGACCCGGCGACACGGTGCGTTTTGCCGCCATCGATCACGCTGAATTCATCGCCCTGGGCGGCGACGATAGCCCGTTGGAGGCCCAGGCATGAGTCGTTTGTTGATCGAGGCCAGCACACCGCTGTGCCTGTTGCAGGACACCGGCCGTTTCGGCGTAAGGCATTTGGGCGTGACCCAGGGCGGCGCGGCGGATTGGCTGTCGATGAGCTGGGCCAATTGGATGCTGGGCAATGCGCAGGACGCGGCAGTGGTGGAAATCACCCTCGGCGGTTTTACCGTGGTGGCCGAGGAAGATTGCGTGCTTGCGCTGGCCGGGGCTGATCTGGGGGCGCGGGTGGATGGCCAGGCGGTGGCGTCGTGGCGGTTTTTTAGCCTGCGCCGAGGCCAGACCCTGGCGCTCACCCAGCCGGTGCTTGGCGCCCGGGCTTACCTGGCGGCGCCCGGCGGGTTCGACGCGCCCGCGGTGCTGGGCAGCCGGGCGACGGTGGTGCGCGAGGAATTCGGTGGCCTGGACGGGCGGGGGCGGGCGTTGAGTCGCGGCGAACACTTGAGTTATTCAGGCGCGGCGACGCCTCGGCCCATGCCGCACGCGTTGATTCCAGATTTTCAGCAAGCGCAGCCGCTGGACCTGATCCTCGGGGCGCAGAATGGTGCGTTCAGCGGACGCAGCCTGTTCGATGCGTTCAACACTGTGTGGACGCTGGACAGTCGCGCCGATCGCATGGGCATGCGCTTGCTGGGCACGGCGCTGGAATATCAGGGGCCGGCGATGATTTCCGAGGGCATTCCGCTCGGTGCCGTGCAGGTGCCGCCGGACGGCCAGCCGATCGTGCTGCTCAACGATCGGCAAACCATCGGCGGCTATCCGCGCCTGGGTGCCCTGACACCGCTGTCCCTGGCCCGGCTGGCGCAATGCCTGCCAGGGACGCCGGTGCGGTTGCGGCCAGTGGTGCAGGAGGTTGCGCATCGGCAGCAGGTTGAATGTCTTCAGGCGTTCTTGAGGGGCTGAAGGCTTCGCGATCCGACGGGATCGCGAAGAGTCATCACTGGCGCGAAGCGCTTATTTGGAGAGAAACCGCATCCCTTCTTCCAAGCCCCGTAACGTCAGCGGATACATCCGGTCCTCGACCAATTCACGGACTATGTTGGTCGAGGCGGTATAACCCCAGGTGTCCTTCGGGTACGGATTGATCCAGATGAGCTTTTTGTATTTCTCCATGAAGCGCTGCATCCACACATAACCGGCTTCTTCGTTCCAGTGCTCGACGCTGCCGCCGGCCTGGGTGATCTCGTAAGGGGCCATGGCGGCATCGCCGATGAAGATCACTTTGTAGTCGGCACCGTACTTGTGCAGCAGATCCTGGGTCGAGGTGCGTTCCGAGGTGCGGCGCAGGTTGTTCTTCCACACTGATTCGTAGACGAAGTTGTGGAAGTAGAAGTACTCCAAGTGCTTGAACTCGGTCTTGCAGGCCGAGAACAGTTCCTCGCAGATCTTCACGTGGGCATCCATCGAGCCGCCGATGTCGAACAGCAGCAAGAGCTTGACGGTGTTGCGTCGCTCGGGGCGCATCTGGATGTTCAGCAGGCCGGCGTCCCGGGCGGTATGGTCGATGGTGCCGTCGATGTCCAGCTCTTCGGCCGCACCCTGGCGAGCAAATTTGCGCAGGCGACGCAGGGCGATCTTGATGTTGCGGGTGCCCAGTTCGACCTGGTCGTCGAGGTTCTTGTATTCGCGTTGGTCCCAGACCTTCACGGCCTTGCCCTGGCGCTTGCCGGCGTCGCCAACACGGATGCCCTCGGGGTTGAAACCGCCGGAACCGAACGGGCTGGTGCCGCCGGTACCGATCCACTTGTTGCCGCCGGCGTGGCGCTCCTTCTGTTCCTCCAGGCGTTTCTTGAACTCTTCGATCAGCTTGTCCAGGCCACCGAGGGACTGGATCTGTGCCCGTTCTTCATCGGTCAGCGAGCGCTCGAACTCCTTGCGCAACCAGTCTTCGGGAATCAGCGCCTGGAGATGATCGTCGAGTTTTTCCAGGCCGTTGAAGTAGGCGGCAAACGCCCGGTCGAACTTGTCGAAATGCCGTTCGTCCTTCACCAGGATCGCTCGGGACAGGTAATAGAACTCATCCATGTCGGCAAAGATCACCCGCTGTTTCAGCGCGTTGATCAGGTCCAGCAACTCACGCACCGACACGGGCACCTTGGCGGCGCGCATCTCATTGAACAGGTTAAGCAGCATGGCAATCGCCCTCGCTCTTGTTAGACGAAGAGGGTCAGCGAGTGCCGCGACGGCTCATGAACGCCAGGCGCTCGAGCAATTGCACGTCCTGTTCGTTCTTGACCAGGGCGCCCGCCAGCGGCGGAATGGCCTTGGTCGGATCACGCTCGCGCAGCACCGCTTCGCCGATGTTGTCGGCCATCAGCAGCTTGAGCCAGTCCACCAGTTCGGAGGTGGAAGGTTTTTTCTTCAGGCCCGGCACCTTGCGCACGTCGAAAAACACGTCCAGCGCTTCGCTGACCAGGTCTTTCTTGATGTCTGGGTAATGCACATCGACGATCTTTTGCAGGGTAACGCGGTCGGGAAAGGCGATGTAGTGGAAGAAGCAGCGGCGCAGGAAGGCGTCCGGCAGTTCTTTTTCATTGTTGGAGGTAATGATGATGATCGGGCGCTGCTTGGCCTTGATGGTTTCGTCGGTCTCGTAGACGTAGAACTCCATCTTGTCGAGCTCTTGCAGCAGGTCGTTGGGGAACTCGATGTCGGCCTTGTCGATCTCGTCGATCAGCAGGATGACCCGTTCCTCGGACTCGAACGCTTCCCAGAGCTTGCCTTTCTTCAGGTAGTTGCGCACGTCATGGACTTTGTCCACGCCCAACTGCGAGTCCCGCAGGCGACTGACCGCATCGTACTCGTACAGGCCTTGGTGGGCCTTGGTGGTGGACTTGATGTGCCAGGTGATCAGGCGCGCGCCGAAGGACTCGGCCAGTTGTTCGGCCAGCATAGTCTTGCCGGTGCCCGGTTCGCCCTTGACCAGCAGCGGCCGCTCCAGGGTGATGGCGGCGTTCACGGCCAGTTTCAGGTCATCGGTGGCCACGTAGGCGCGGGTGCCTTCGAACTTCATCGGTATTTCCTCGAACGGTGTCGCCGGCCCGGCGAGGCGAGGCGCGCGAAATAGATAGCGTGCCCGACTATAACGCGAGCCCCCGCTGACTGTGAACGCAGACGCTGTATTCAGTCTCTGAATGGGGCGTCACATGTTGACTCAGTCTCGGCGTCTTGCCAGTATTGCATATCGCCAATTTGGCGATACATTTCCGAATTCATATTTTTCTAACGATCAGCCGCACTTGTGGCGAGGGAGCTTGCTCCCGCTCGAGTGCGCAGCGCTCGCAGGCTTTTAGGGCCGCTTCGCAGCCCAGCGGGAGCAAGCTCCCTCGCCACAAGTGCGCTACACGTAAGCCATGTGTTGGTCGTTGGAGTGGGTCAGGGCCCACCAGGCGCAACTGCTGGAGGATTGGCAGCGATGCTACCCATGAAACGACCGCGGCTATTGGCCGTGCAGCCTTTATTACCGTTCAGTCTCGAACTGACGTTCATCGACGGTCAACGACTGACGCTGGACCTGAGCGCCGATGTGCAACATTTTCCGGGCCTGCGACCTTTGCTGGAGGAGGGCGCGTTTGAAGGCGCGGTGCTGGGTGACGACGGCTGGAGCGTCGAGTGGCCGGCGCTGGATATCCAGATCGGCGCCGACACTTTGTACCTGGATGCGCTGGCGCAGAATGCCGAGGATGAAAACACCCGCATCTTCATCAGTTGGCGCGCCCGCACCGGCTTGCCGTTGAACCAGGCGGCCGAAGCGCTGGGGGTCAGCGCCCGCAGCATCAGTCGCTACAGCAGCGGCCGCGAGGCGGTGCCGCGTTCGCTGGCCCTGGCCTGCCTGGGCTGGGACTCGCTGCAACGCACCACAGCCGTGGCGGCGGCGGAGCAGAGCGGCCGCTACACCGTCACCCGCAAGCCTTAATCCTCGGAGGGCGGCGGTTGCTCGTAGCGGGCATTGAACGCCTGGACGAAACCGTTGCGCAAGATCTGCAGGAAGGCTTCGAACGCACCGATGTCCTGTTGGTGGACGTTGCCGCTGAGTTCCACGCGGGTGGCAAACTGGTTTTTGCGCTGGTTCTTGAGGGCGGTTTCACCCCCTCCGACCAACGCTTCCCAGACGGAGCGGAAGATGTTCTTTTTCTCGTTTTCCACGTCCTGCTGCCAGTCGAACACATCCACGTCGCGCAGCAGCGGCTTGATATAGCCGCTGAGCTTGGCGTTGTTGGCTTCGGCTTCGACCACCAGGTCGCCGTGGCCCGCGTTGAAGTCAAACTTGCCGTAGGCCGCGGCGAAGTCGTTCAGTCGTTTGAGTTCGATGTTCCTGGCCCGCAGGCGGAAATCGAAGTCCTCGAAGTCGCTCAGCGGGTCGAACGTGGCCTGGACTTCCAGTGGCGCATGTTCGGCCACCAGGGCCTTGCCCTCGAAGCGGGCGTCGCGCTTGCCTTCGGTGTCGACCACGTTGGTCAGGTTATGGAAGGTGGCATTCACGTTGGTGGCCCGCAGGTTGACCGGCGGCTTGGAGTTGAAGTTGCGGAAGGTCACCTTGCCATCGTTGATCCGCACCTCGTTGAGGGTGATGGGCATCAGCTTGCTCAACTGCTCGCGCCAGTCGGTGCCTTGGCCGGTCTGGGAGTTTTGTCGGTTGGCGCCACCGTCGACGAAGTTCACTTCGGGATGGGCGAACTCCACCTCGGCCACGACCGCGTGGTCATGCCAGAGTGAGTGCCAGCTCACGGACAAGTCGACCAGTGGCGCATCGACGAATGGCACCGGGACCTTGCCGTCAACCTTGACGATTCGCAGGCCGTTGATCCGATAGGCACCGCGCCAGAGGGCCAGGTCGACATCGGTCACTTGGCCACGGTAACTGCCCATGTCGGCCAATTTGTCGTTCAGGTAGTTGCGCACCAGGTAAGGCAAGGCGAAATGCAGGGCCACCAGTAGCGCAACGATGGCGACGAAGGCCCACAGTGGCCAGCTGTATCGACGCTTCATGTCAGTAGTCTCCGTTGTTAAAACCATTGACTGTCGTCACAGCGGGAACGTTCGGTGCAACTGGACGCCCTTAGGCAACAGGCTTACCTTAAAGCGCTAAATTCCCTCTGCATTAAGGACCCGGTCATGAGTCGTATATACGCTGACAACGCCCATTCCATCGGCAATACGCCGCTGGTGCAGATCAACCGCATCGCCCCTCGTGGTGTGACCATCCTGGCCAAGATCGAAGGGCGCAACCCGGGTTATTCGGTCAAGTGCCGGATCGGCGCGAACATGATCTGGGACGCTGAAAGCTCGGGCAAACTCAAGCCTGGCATGACGATCGTCGAGCCCACCTCGGGCAACACCGGGATCGGCCTGGCGTTCGTGGCGGCTGCCCGTGGCTATAAACTGATGCTGACCATGCCGGCGTCCATGAGCATCGAGCGGCGCAAGGTGCTCAAGGCCTTGGGCGCGGAACTGGTGCTCACCGAGCCGGCCAAGGGCATGAAAGGCGCCATCGAGAAAGCCGCCGAAATCCTCGCCAGCGACCCGTCGAAATACTTCATGCCGCAGCAGTTCGATAACCCGGCCAACCCGGCCATCCACGAGAAAACCACCGGTCCGGAAATCTGGAACGACACCGACGGCGCCGTCGATGTGCTGGTCGCGGGCGTGGGGACCGGCGGAACCATTACCGGTGTTTCGCGGTATATCAAGAACACCTGCGGCAAACCGATCCTGTCCGTGGCGGTAGAGCCCGAAGCGTCGCCGGTGATTACCCAGGTGATGGCGGGGCAGGAGATCAAGCCCAGTCCTCACAAAATCCAGGGGATCGGTGCGGGTTTCGTACCGAAGAACCTCGATCTGTCGATCGTGGACCAGGTCGAGCGGGTCACCGACGATGAGTCCAAGGCCATGGCCCTGCGCTTGATGCAGGAAGAGGGGATTCTCTGCGGCATCTCCTGCGGCGCGGCGATGGCAGTGGCTGTGCGCCTGGCGGAAAAACCGGAAATGCAGGGCAAGACGATCGTCGTGATCCTGCCGGACTCGGGCGAACGCTACCTGTCGAGCATGCTGTTCAGCGACTTGTTTACCGAGCAGGAGACTCAGCAGTAACCGTAGGCAGTGTGTGGCGTACGGAGCTTTCCGTGGCGAGGGAGCTTGCTCCCGCTCGACTGCGTAGCAGGCGCCTGGGATTAACCTGGGTCGCCAAATCGCAGGGGCGCGCTTTGCACGCCAGCGGGAGCAAGCTCCCTCGCCACGAAAGCACCTCGCCATTTTGAGCACAAGATTGGAGATCGTTCGGTGCGTCAGCCAAGGTTCAGCTGACGCATGTTAACAAGGGCTTTGTTGCGTAATCCTCAACAGTGAATGTCGCGTCTGCCGATGTTTCATCTGGACGAGGATATTTAGCATGGCCGGCCGCACGTCGGGCTGATGGCGTTGCGCAAGTTGCATTTAGACAAGGAGTTGAAAAATGACCATTTCGTTTGTCGCCAAGGCCTCTGTGTTGCTGCTGTTCCTGGGCAGTACGCTGTTTGTGCATTTGCGTGGCAAGGCGCGTTTGCCGGTGTTGCGCCAGTTCGTCAATCACTCTGCGTTGTTCGCCCCCTATAACGCCTTGATGTATCTGTTTTCCGGGGTGCCTGCCAAGCCGTACCTGGATCGCAGCAAGTTCCCCGAACTGGATGTGCTCAAGGACAACTGGCAGGTGATCCGCGACGAAGCCATGCACCTGTTCGACGAGGGTTACATCCGCGCCGCGGAGAAAAACAACGACGCTGGTTTCGGTTCGTTCTTCAAGAAGGGCTGGAAGCGTTTCTACCTCAAGTGGTACGACAAACCGCTGTCTTCGGCAGAGCTGTTGTGCCCCAGAACCGTCGAGCTGGTGAATCGGATCCCCAGTGTGCGAGGCGCGATGTTCGCGCTGCTGCCGGGCGACAGCCACCTGAATCCTCACCGCGATCCGTTCGCCGGGTCGCTGCGTTATCACTTGGGACTGTCCACGCCCAATTCCGACGATTGCCGGATCTTCGTCGACGGGCAGATTTATGCCTGGCGCGACGGCGAAGACGTCATGTTCGATGAAACCTATGTGCACTGGGTCAAGAACGAAACGCCGCAGACTCGCGTGATCCTCTTCTGTGATGTCGAGCGGCCCCTGAAAAATCCGTTGATGACTCGCTTCAACCGCGCCATCAGCGCCTTCCTCGGACGCGCCACCGCACCGCAGAACCTGGACGATGAGCACGTCGGCGGCATCAACCGGGCCTATGCCTGGAGCAAGTCGTTCAGCGACGGCATCAGCGGCCGGGTCAAGCACTTCAAGCGCAAGCACCCCAAGGCCTACCGGGTGATGCGGCCCGTGCTGGCGGTGGCCGTGTTGACGGCGCTGGGCTATTGGTTGTTTGTTTAAACATTGCGTAGTTCATAGGGCGCTGGTTATAGTCAGCGCTCTCCGGGTTTTCAAACCCACCTTCCAAGAGATCGGCTCATGCCTGCATTCCCGTTCACCGCGGTTGTGGTTCCAGCGTCCAACGCTGGCGTCGTGCCGTGCGGGAACCCGCCGTCTGAGCAGATCGGTCAATACCCCCCACCTGTCAGTCGCTCTTCGGTATACGCCTGCGTATCACCGCCGGGTGTTGGCGTTCAGGGCTGACCGGCAACGGCTGCCGTTCCCTGTGCCCGCCTGAAAAAACGACTGGATTTCAGCTTCGGCTGAGTTGGCTTTTTGCCTGACTACAGGTGGTTTTCATGTTTTCCTTTTCCAAAAACGCCTTATTGGCGACGGCTTCCACGAGCCTGTTCGTTTTGCTGTGGAGCAGCGGGGCGATCTTTTCAAAATTGGGCCTGGCCCATGCGTCACCGTTCGCTTTCCTACTGATCCGTTTCGCTATCGCGTTGTGTGCGTTGGTGCTGTTGATCCCCTTGCTGAAGTTCAAGCTGCCACGGCCCGGCAAGCCGATGCTGTATGCGGCGGCGACCGGCCTGGTGTTGTTGGGGGCCTATCAGATTTTCTATCTGCTGGCGCTGCAATTGAACGTTACCCCCGGCGTGATGGCCACGCTGATGGGTGTACAGCCGATCCTCACCGTGGTGCTCATGGAGCGTCAACGTTCCTGGCAACGAATGTTCGGCCTGGCGCTGGGCTTGGTTGGACTGGTGATGGTGGTGTACCAAGGCATCGGCCTGGCGGGCATGTCCCTGGCGGGCATGCTCTGCGGGTTGCTGGCGCTGGTGAGCATGACGGCGGGTTCGATCATGCAGAAGCGCATCACCGACAATCCGCTCGGCACCCTGCCGGTGCAATACCTGGCCGGGCTCATCCTGTGCGCGGTGTTCGTGCCGTTCCAGCCGTTTCACTTCGAACACAGCATGGGTTTCATCGTGCCGGTGCTGTGGATGGGGTTGGTGGTATCGGTGCTGGCGACCTTGCTGCTGTATCGGCTTATCGCCCGGGGCAATCTGGTCAACGTGACCAGTCTGTTCTACCTGGTGCCGGCGGTGACAGCGATCATGGACTACTTGGTATTTGGCAACCGGCTGGCGTTGTTGAGCTTGCTGGGGATGGTGCTGATTATCATCGGGTTGGTGTTTGTGTTTCGTAAGAGTCGCTAGCTGATTCCTGTCGGACCAATGCCATCGCGAGCCTGCTCGCGATGGCATTTTCAGGTTCGCCGAAAGATTAGCGGGCAGAAACCTCAATCGGTTTCGCCGCTCCAGGCTTGAGCACCAGCCACAACGCCGCGGCAATCAACACTCCGCCATACAGGTGCGCCATTCCCAACGGCTCATCCAACAACAGCGCCCCCCACAGCACGCCGAACGGCGGGATCAGGAAGGTCACGGTCATGGACTTGACCGGGCCGATGGAACTGAGCAGGCGGAAATAAAGAATGTACGCCAGCGCCGTGCACACCAGCCCCAATCCCAGCAGCGACAGCCAGACGCTCCAACCGCCCCAACTGGCCGGTGGTTGGCTGATGACGCTGTAGCCAAACAGCGGCAGCAGAAAAACCGTGGCGCCAAACATGCTGCCCAAAGCCGACAAGCGACTGTCCAGCCCGCCTTGGTGATCGAGCCAGCGACGGGTGAGGAAACCGGCAAAACCGTAGCAGGTGGTGGCGAGCAGGCAGGCGAGGGCGCCCATCAGCAATTGCAGGTCGAAAGCCACCGGGCCGGCGCCGGTCAGGATGCCGACGCCGAAGAGCCCAAGGAACACGCCGCTGACCTTGGCCAGGGTCAGTTTTTCACTGAAGAACAACCCGCCGATCAACACCCCCATCAGCGGTGTGGTGGCGTTGAAGATCGCCGAGTACCCGGCCGGCAGGACTTGTGCGGCCAGGGAATAAAAGGTCGCCGGAATGCCGGAGTTGATCAGGCCCAGCACCATCACGATTTTCAGTTTGCCGCGGAAATTCCAATCGATACGCATCAGCGCGAGGATCACCAGCAGTCCGACGAAGGCGATGGAAACGCGAAAAAACGCCGTGGGAATCGTGCCAATTACCGGGGCAATAATGCGCATGAAAAGGAAACTCGCCCCCCAGATGGCGGCCAGTGATAGCAAACGCAAGATATCGACGGGGTTCACGGGGATTTCCTTCCTTGATGGGGTCGCAAGTGTCGCCGCCCCCAAGACCAATGGCAATGGTTGCGTTGCCGCGCAATTGGCCTCTAAGCTCAGTCGCCAATAACAAGCATGACCCGCCGAGGTTTTCCCTATGTCGCAGCCATGGCCCGCCACCGATATCGCCCGTTCGATCCTCGACGGCTTCGACGATTATCGTGAGCATTTCCGGCAGATCACCGACGGTGCCCGCGCCCGGTTCGAGCAGGCGCGATGGCAAGAGGCGCAGGCGGCTTCGGCGGCGCGCATCAGCTTGTACGAAGAAAAAGTCTTCGAAACCGTGGCCAGGCTGCGCGAGGCCTTCGCTGCCGAAGCCCTGATGGATGTCGGTTGCTGGCCCCTGGTGAAAAGCGCCTACATCAGCCTGATCGACCTGCGCTTCGACGATGAGTTGTCCGAGACCTGGTACAACTCGATTTTTTGCGGCCTGTTCAGTCATGACCTGATCAGCGACGGCACGATGTTCATTCACACGACCCGGCCGAGCCTGCGTCGTGCCCGCGCCGCCCAGACTCGTACCTATAAACCCGAAGGGCAGCTGGACAAGATGCTGGCGCAGATGTTCGCCGATTATCGCTTCAGCGAAGACTACGCCGACCTGCCCGGTGACCTGAAGCGCCTCGAAACCCAACTGCGCGACAACCTGCCGGACTGGGTCTGCAAAGACCCCGAGCTGACGGTGGAATTGTTCTCCTCGGTGCTTTATCGCAACAAGGGCGCTTACCTGGTGGGGCGCATCTACACCCGGGACGACCAATGGCCGCTGGTGATTCCTTTGCTGCACCGCGAAGGCCGGGGTATCCAGATCGACGCGCTGATCACCGATGAGGCGCAGGTGTCGATCATCTTCTCCTTCACCCGTTCGTATTTCATGGTGGACGTGCCGGTGCCAGCGGAATTCGTCGGCTTTCTCAAGCGCATCCTGCCGGGCAAGCACGTTGCCGAGCTGTATACATCCATCGGCTTCTACAAGCATGGCAAGTCGGAGTTCTATCGGGCCTTGATCAATCACCTGGCGAACACCGACGACCAGTTCATCATGGCGCCCGGCGTGCGCGGCATGGTCATGAGCGTGTTTACCCTGCCGGGCTTCAACACCGTGTTCAAGATCATCAAGGACCGATTTTCGCCGTCGAAAAACGTCGACCGGGCCACGGTCATCGAGAAATACCGGCTGGTGAAAAGTGTCGACCGGGTCGGACGCATGGCCGATACCCAGGAGTTCGCCGATTTCCGCTTTCCCTTGAGCAAGTTCGAGCCAGCATGCCTGGAGGAACTGCTGGAGGTGGCACCGTCCACGGTGTCGGTGGACTGCGACACGGTATTGGTCCGCCACTGTTGGACTGAACGCCGGATGACGCCGCTGAACCTTTACCTGGAAAACGCCAACGAAGCCCAGGTGCGCGAGGCGCTGGAGGATTATGGCCTGGCGATCAAGCAGTTGGCGGCCGCCAACATCTTCCCGGGCGACATGTTGCTCAAGAACTTCGGCGTGACCCGCCATGGCCGCGTGGTGTTCTATGACTACGATGAAATCTGTTTCCTGACCGAAGCCAACTTTCGCCACATCCCCCAGCCGCGCACGCCGGAAGACGAAATGGCGTCCGAGCCCTGGTATTCCATCGGGCCGCTGGATGTCTTCCCCGAGGAGTTCCCCCCCTTCCTGTTCGCCGACGCCGGACAGCGCAAGCTGTTCGACCAGTTGCATGGCGAGCTGTACAACGCCGACTACTGGAAAAGCCTGCAAGAGGCGATTCGGGCAGGGAAGGTGATCGACGTGTTCCCGTATCGGCGTAAGGGGTAGAAGCAGCTTCAAGCTTCAAGCTTCAAGCTTCAAGCGGCAAGTTTTGAGTTTCAGGCCTGTGCAGCTTGCAACTTGCAGCTTGCAGCTTGAAACTTGCCGCTGCTCCTATTCCCCTTGCGTACCTGATGACTGACCAAGCCCCCGCTATCGACAAACTGTTGAAAAACCTTGATCACGCCATGCTCGCCGACCGTAACCGGTTGCGGCGGCAGTTGCTCGAGCTGCGCAAGAAGCCTGACGAGGCCAAGTTGGCCCAGTGGGTGACGCGCATGCAAGCGTCCTGCGATCAGGTGTTGGCGCGCAAGGCAAGCCTGCCGGTGATTCGCTACGACGACAATTTGCCGATTGCCGCCAAGCGCGACGAAATCAAAGAGGCGCTGCTCAAGCACCAGGTGTTGATCATCGCCGGCGAGCCCGGCTCGGGTAAGACCACGCAGTTACCGAAGATCTGCCTGGAAATCGGTCGCGGCCAGCATGGCTTGATCGGCCACACCCAGCCGCGCCGGATCGCTGCCCGCAGCGTGGCGAGCCGCGTCGCCGAGGAGCTGGGCACTCCGTTGGGCGCGCTGGTCGGTTATCAGGTGCGGTTCGAGGACCAGAGCGACGCCAACACCCTCATCAAGTTGATGACCGACGGCATCCTGCTGGCCGAAACCCAGAACGACCGCTACCTCGAGCGCTACGACACGATCATCGTCGACGAAGCCCACGAACGCAGCCTCAACATCGATTTCCTGCTCGGCTACCTCAAGACCCTGCTGCCGCGTCGTCCTGACCTGAAGGTCATCATCACCTCGGCGACCATTGACCTGGAGCGCTTCTCCAAGCACTTCGATGATGCGCCGATCGTCGAAGTCTCGGGCCGCACCTTCCCGGTTGAAACCTGGTACCGCCCGCTGACCCTGGAGCAGGACGAGGAGGGCAACCGGGTCGAAGACGACTTGACCGTCGACCAGGCGATCCTCGCCACTCTCGATGAAATCGCCGCCTACGAACGTAGCGAGCGCCGCAGCCCTGGCGATGTGCTGGTGTTCCTGCCGGGCGAGCGGGAGATTCGTGACGCCGCGGACATGCTGCGCAAGGCCCAGCTCAAGCACACCGAGATCCTACCGTTGTACGCACGCCTGTCGCCGGCCGAGCAACAGCGGATTTTCCAGTCCCACCCAGGTCGGCGCGTAGTGCTGGCGACCAACGTCGCCGAAACCTCGCTGACCGTGCCGGGCATCCGCTACGTGATCGACAGCGGCACCGCGCGCATCAGCCGCTACAGCTATCGCGCCAAGGTCCAGCGCCTGCCCATCGAAGCGATTTCCCAGGCCAGTGCCAACCAGCGTAAGGGCCGCTGCGGGCGGGTCGAGCCGGGGATTTGCATTCGACTGTACAGCGAAGAAGATTTCCTCGGCCGGCCGGAATTTACCGACCCCGAGATTCTGCGCACCAACCTGGCGGCGGTGATCCTGCAGATGCTGCACCTGCGCCTCGGCGAGATCACCGACTTTCCGTTCATCGAGCCGCCGGACGGCAAGGCTATCAGCGACGGTTTCAACCTGCTGCAAGAACTCTCGGCGGTGGACCGCAACAGCCAGTTGACGCCGTTGGGTCGGCAGTTGGCGCGGCTGCCGGTGGACCCGCGCATGGGCCGCATGCTGCTGGAAGCGGCAAAACTGGGCAGCCTCCAGGAAGTGTTGATCGTTGCCAGCGCCATGTCGATCCAGGACCCGCGCGAGCGCCCGCCGGAACGTCAGCAAGCGGCCGACCAGGCCCACGCTCAATGGAAGGATGCGGACTCGGACTTCGCCGGGTTGGTCAATCTATGGCGCGGTTTTGAAGAGCAGCGCCAAGCCCTGACGGCAAGCCCGTTGCGCAATTGGTGCCGGAAGAATTTCCTCAATTACTTGCGCCTGCGCGAGTGGCGCGATTCCCATCGCCAGTTGAGCCTGATCTGCCGCGACATGCAGCTGAGCCTCAACAAAGATCCGGCTGATTACCCGAAACTGCACAAAGCGGTGCTCTCGGGCCTGCTGAGCCAGATCGGCCAGAAGACCGAAGACGGCGATTACCTCGGCGCTCGTCAACGGCGTTTCTGGGTTCACCCGTCGTCAGGCTTGGGCAAGAAGCGTCCGCAATGGCTGATGACCGCCGAGCTGGTGGAAACCACCAAGCTGTACGCGCGCATGGTGGCGAAGATCGAACCGGACTGGATCGAACCGCTGGCCGGGCACCTGATCAAGAAAAATCATTTCGAGCCCCATTGGGAGAAGAAGCGCGGGCAGGTGGTGGCGTACGAGCAGATCACCTTGTTCGGCTTGATCGTCGTTGGTCGCCGGCCGGTGCATTACGGTCCGGTGGACCCGGAGGTGTCCCGCGAGCTGTTCATCCGCGAAGCGCTGGTGCGTGGCGAGATCCAGTCCAAGGCCAAGTGCCTGAGCGCCAACACCCGCCTGCTGGAACAACTTGACGAGCTGGAAGCCAAGGCGCGCCGGCGTGACATCCTCGCGGACGAGGAAACCCTCTTCGCGTTCTACGATGCGCGCCTGCCCGCGGAGATCCACCAGACTGCGACCTTTGATAGCTGGTATCGGATCAACAGCCAGAAAGATCCGCAATTGCTGATCATGCGCGAAGAAGACGTGCTGGCGCGCGAGGCCAGCGAGGTAACGGCCGCTCAATACCCCGACACCTTGCGCGTCGGCGAGCTGACCTTGCCGTTGAGCTACCACTTCGAGCCCAACCACCCGCGCGATGGCGTGACCTTGCGCGTGCCGGCACCGCTGCTGCCGATGTTGCCGCCGGAGCGCCTGGAGTGGTTGGTGCCGGGAATGATCGAAGCCAAGTGCATTGCCCTGGTGCGCAACCTGCCCAAGGCCCTGCGCAAGAACTTCGTACCGGTGCCGGACTTCGTCAAGGCCGCGCTGCAACGCATGACATTCGCCGAGGGCTCGTTGCTCCAGGCGCTGGGGCGCGAGTTGTTGCGCATGACCGGCGCGCGGGTCAGCGACGAAGCTTGGGCCGAAGCGGCGCAGCAGGTGGAGAGCCACCTGCGCATGAATCTGGAAATCGTCGACGGCCAGGGCAAGTTTCTCGGCGAAGGACGTGACCTGGCCGAGCTGACGGCGCGTTTTGCCGAAGCCAGCCAGGCCGCGTTGGCCGTACCGCAAACGGCGAAAAGCCAGGCGCCGGTGGAGGCGAAAGTCTTTGCGCCGGTGGCGGAGAAAACCCAGCAGAAGATCGCCGGGTTGTCGATGACGGTGTATCCGGCGCTGGTGGAAGAGGGCGGCGTGGTCAAGGAAGGGCGTTTCCCGACGCCGGCCGAAGCCGAGTTCCAGCACCGTCGCGCCTTGCAGCGCTTGCTGATGCAGCAACTGGCCGAACCGGCGAAGTTCCTCCGTGGCAAGCTGCCAGGCCTGACGGAGCTGGGCCTGCTGTACCGCGACCTGGGCCGCATCGACGGCCTGGTGGAGGACATTCTGCTCGCCAGCCTCGACAGCTGCGTGCTCGAAGGCGAGCCGAGCCTGCCCCGTGACGGCGCCGCACTGGCGGCCCTGGCCGACCGCAAGCGTGGCGGCTGGACCGAACACGCCGAACGCCTGGCGAAGCTGACGCTGGACATCCTCAAGCTCTGGCACGGCTTGCAAAAGCGTTTCAAGGGCAAGATCGACCTGGCCCAAGCCGTGGCCCTGAACGACATCAAGCAGCAGCTCAGCCATTTGGTGTACCCGGGCTTCGTGCGTGAAACGCCGCATCAGTGGCTCAAGGAACTGCCGCGCTACCTCAAGGCCGTCGAGCAACGTTTCGAGAAACTCGGCAGCCAGGTGCAGAAAGACCGGGTCTGGAGTGGCGAGCTGTCAAACCTCTGGGCTCAGTACCAGGCCCGCGCGAGCAAACACGCCCAGGAAGGCAAGCGCGATCCGCAGTTGGAGCTGTATCGCTGGTGGCTGGAAGAGTATCGGGTGTCGCTGTTCGCCCAGCAGTTGGGCACCAAGGTGCCGATTTCCGACAAGCGCCTGGGTAAGCAATGGGGACAGGTAGAACCCTGAATGAATTCGGTTAGCGCGACCGCCCCTATTTCATAGGGGCGGTGAAGGGAGAATGGGCCAAACGCCAGCGTTTATGGCAAACTTCGCGCCTATAAATGCCGGTCCCGTGGTCTTGAGCTTCAAGGCCACGGGCGGATCGGAATAAAGCGATGCCTGGGCTGCTTCCCCTGGATGGGAAAAGTCCCTTTGCGTGTTGGTACGTCGGTGCCAATACTTTCTGCCTGAACAGATCAGAGAAACGACCATGCATAACGTCGTCATCAGCGGCACCGGCCTGTACACCCCGGCCAACAGCATCTCCAACGAAGAGCTGGTGCAATCTTTCAATACCTATGTCGCGCAGTTCAACGCCGACAACGCCGAGGCCATCGAACGCGGCGAAGTCCAAGCATTGACCGAATCCAACGCGGCGTTCATCGAAAAGGCTTCGGGCATCAAGAGCCGTTTCGTGATGGACAAGGAGGGCATCCTCGATCCGCAACGCATGACGCCGCGCCTGCCTGAGCGTTCCAACGACGAGTGGTCGGTGCTCTGCGAAATGGCCGTAGGCGCCGCGAAACAGGCGCTTGAGCGCGCCGGCCGCACCGCTGCCGACATCGACGGCGTGATCGTTGCCTGCTCCAACCTGCAGCGTCCTTATCCAGCCATTGCCATTGAAGTCCAGGAAGCCCTGGGCATCGAAGGGTTCGGCTTCGACATGAACGTAGCCTGTTCTTCGGCGACCTTCGGCATCCAGGCCGCGGCCAACAGCGTGCAGCTGGGCCAGGCCCGGGCGATCCTGATGGTCAACCCGGAAGTCTGCACCGGCCACCTGAATTTCCGCGACCGCGACAGTCATTTCATCTTCGGCGATGCGGCCACTGCCGTGATCATCGAGCGCGCGGACCAGGCGACATCGCCGTACCAGTTCGACGTGGTCAGCACCAAGCTGCTCACCAAGTTCTCCAACAACATCCGCAACAATTTCGGCTTCCTCAACCGTGCGGCAGAAGAGGGCGTCGGCACCCGAGACAAACTGTTCGTCCAGGAAGGCCGCAAGGTGTTCCGTGACGTCTGCCCGATGGTGGCGGAACTGGTCGGCACCCATTTGACAGAAAATCAGCTGAACGTCGGCGAAGTGAAGCGTTTCTGGCTGCATCAGGCCAACTTGAGCATGAACCAGCTGATCGTGCGCAAGCTGCTGGGGCGCGAGGCTACCGAAGAGGAAGCCCCGGTGATCCTCGACCGCTACGCCAACACCAGCTCGGCCGGTTCCGTGATTGCATTCCACATGTATCAGGATGACCTGCCTAGCGGCTCGGTCGCGGTGCTCAGCTCGTTTGGCGCCGGCTACTCGATCGGCAGCGTGATCCTGCGCAAGCGGTGACCTGAACTGCCCGATTTTTCCCTGTGGCGAGGGAGCAAGCTCCCTCGCCACGAAAGCAGCTTGATCGCTGCTTCACCGCTCTAGCTTGCCGCTTGCAGCTCACCTCTCGAAGCTGCCCTTCAGTTATTCCCATTCGAAGTAAAAAGTTCCGCTGTCATAAAATCTTTATGTGATAGCAACTTGCCTGACACACCCCGCCGCCAAGATCCCCTCCCAACACCAGCGGGCCCAGTTCCGCGTGTTTTCTAACGCATAGATTACCAACTAGGGGAATTCTTCGATGATCCGTAAGCACTTCGCAGGTGTTGCCGCCAGCGCACTGGCAATGGCAGTAACCGCCCAGGCTTTCGCCGGCACCGTCACCACCGATGGCGCCGATATCGTGGTCAAGACCAAGGGCGGCCTTGAGGTCGCTACCACTGACAAAGAGTTCAGCTTCAAGCTCGGCGGTCGTTTGCAGGCTGACTACAGCCAGTTCGACGGTATCTACACTGACAACGGCGACAAGGCTGATGCCGCCTACATCCGCCGCGGCTTCCTGGAACTGTCCGGCGTGCTGTACACGGACTGGGCCTACACCATCAACTACGATTTCTCCCACAACAGCGGCGATTCCGACAACGGTTACTTCGACGAAGCGTCCCTGGCCTACAACGGCTTCAAGCCGGTGTCGATCAAGGTAGGTCGTTTCGACCCGGACTTCGGCCTGGAAAAAGCCACCAGCTCCAAGTGGGTCACTGCGCCTGAGCGTAACGCCGCCTACGACCTGATCGACTGGGCGAACGGCCACCAGAACGGCCTGGGCCTGCAAGCCTCCGGCGTCTTCGCCGATTCGTTCTACGCGTCGGCCGGTGTATTCAGCAAAGACACCGACGACACCGACGGCAACAGCATCAAGCAGGCCAACGGTCGCTTCGTGTTCGCCCCGATGCACGAAGCCGGCAACGTGCTGCACTTCGGTTTGAACGTGGCCTCCCGCGACGTTTCCGATACCGCATTCGATGCCCGTTATCGCTCCCGTCTGGGCATGCGTGGCGTTGAAACCCTGGGTGGTAACGACGCCGGTCCTAACGGCAACCGTCCGGTCCTGGGCGGCGCCAACAACTCGCCGGCCGGTTCCTACGACACCGATACCGCCTTCGGCCTGGAAGCCGCGTTCGCCATGGGTCCAGCCTCGATCCAAGGTGAATACATCTCCCGCAAGACCAAGGCTGACAGCGACGCCTTCGAAGACCTCAAGGGCCACGGCTTCTATGTCCAGGGTGCCTACACCATCACCGGTGAGTCCCGTGGTTATAAAGTCGGCAAGTTTGACGCGATCAAGCCCCAGAACAAGTCCATCGGTGCCTGGGAAGTGTTCTACCGCTTCGACAGCATGACCGTAGAAGACGACAACATCACCACTGCCTCGGCAACCCGTGAAGTGGGCGATGCCGAAGCCAAGGTGCACAACCTGGGCGTCAACTGGTACGCCAACGAAGCGGTGAAAATCACCGGTGCCTACGTCAAGGCCAAGACCGACAAAGTCACCAACGCCAATGGCGATGACGACGGCGACGGCTTCGTTGTACGTGCCCAGTACGTGTTCTAAATCGCGTTGACCTGATACACCGCTCCACTTTCATCCGTTACAGCTCCTTTGAACCCCGCCTCTGGCGGGGTTTTTTTTTAGCCCGCACGGTCCGAATCGGCGATACTCGCCCCATCACCTGGATCACGGGGAACTGCATGCCGCTTCACGTCCTGGACAGTTTGTCCGCCATCGCGCCACATGAGTGGGACGCGCTGGTGCCCGCCAATCAACCTTTCCTGCGCCACGCTTTTCTAAGCGCCCTTGAAGACAGCGCCAGCCTGGGCGCGCATTCCGGTTGGCAGCCCGAGCACCTGTTGCACATCGAAGAGGGACGCTTGCTCGCGGCCTTGCCCAGTTATCGCAAGTGGCATTCCTACGGTGAGTATGTGTTCGATCACGGCTGGGCCGACGCCTGCGCCCGTGCCGGCATCGAGTATTACCCCAAGCTGTTGACGGCGGTGCCGTTCAGTCCGGTCAGCGGTCCGCGATTGTTGGCGGCGTGTGTGGAGGATGGCTTGGAATTGCTCGGCAGCCTGCCGGGTTATCTGGAAATCGAAGCGCTCTCCAGCGCCCACATTAACTTCACCGACCCTTTCACCGATGCGGCGCTGGCCAGACAGGAGGGCTGGCTGCAGCGGATCGGCTGCCAATACCACTGGCAGAACCGCGGTTACCGGGACTTCCAGGATTTCCTCGATGCGCTCAGTTCCCGCAAGCGCAAGCAGATGCGCAAGGAACGCGAGCAGGTGGCAGGGCAGGGCATAGAATTCGAGTGGCTTGAAGGCCATCAACTGGACGAGGCGCAGTGGGATTTTGTCTACGCCTGCTACGCCAACACCTACGCGGTGCGACGGCAGGCGCCATACCTGACCCGGGCGTTTTTCAGCCTGTTGGCCGAGCGCATGCCCGAGGCCATTCGCGTGGTGCTGGCCAAGCAAGGTTTACGGCCGGTGGCGATGGCGTTCAGTCTGGTGGGTGGCGACAGCTTTTATGGGCGGTACTGGGGATGCCTGGCGGAGTTTGATCGCCTGCACTTCGAAACCTGTTTCTACCAAGGCATGGACTATGCGATAGCCAACGGTCTGCAGCGCTTTGACGCCGGTGCCCAGGGTGAGCACAAGTTGATCCGCGGCTTCGAACCGGTGATTACCCGCTCGTGGCACTACTTGCGTCATCCGGGCCTGAAAGCGGCGGTGGCGGATTTTCTCGCGCGCGAGCATGAAGGGGTGCTGGCGTATGCCGAAGAGGCGAAAGCAGCACTGCCTTATCGGCAGTGCTGAGGACTATGGGCTCTAGAAACCCCCGTGGCGAGGGAGCAAGCTCCCTCGCCACGGGTTTTGTGCAGACTCCAGGGCTCAGTCGATTCCGACAAATCCACCCGTCTGATGCTGCCAAAGCCGCGCATATAAACCGCCATGGGCCAGCAGTTCGGCATGGCTGCCGGTCTCGGCGATGCGGCCGTTTTCCAGCACAACCAGGCGATCCATCCGGGCGATGGTCGAGAGGCGGTGAGCGATGGCGATCACGGTCTTGCCTTGCATCAGCGTCTCTAGGCTTTCCTGGATCGCCGCCTCGACTTCGGAGTCCAGCGCGGAAGTCGCTTCGTCCATGATCAGGATCGGCGCGTCCTTGAGCAGTACCCGGGCGATGGCGATGCGTTGGCGCTGGCCGCCGGAGAGTTTGACGCCGCGTTCGCCCACATGGGCGTCGAAGCCGGTGCGGCCTTCGGCGTCCGATAGCAGCGGGATGAACTCATCGGCGCGGGCCTTGTGCACCGCTTCCCAGAGTTGCGCATCGGTCGCGTCGGGCTTGCCGTAAAGCAGGTTGTCGCGAATCGAACGGTGCAGCAGCGACGTGTCCTGGGTGATCATGCCGATGCGCTCGCGCAGGCTTTCCTGGCCGACATGAGCGATATCCTGGCCGTCGATGAGGATGCGCCCGCCTTGTACGTCGTAAAGACGCAGCAGCAGGTTCACCAGTGTCGACTTGCCCGCGCCGGACGGGCCGATCAGGCCGATTTTCTCGCCAGGCTTGATGACCAGGTTCAGGTCGCCGATTACGCCGCTTTTCTTGCCATAGTGGAAATCCACGTGCTCGAAACGCACCTCGCCCTGGGCCACGGCCAGCGGCTTGGCCTGCTCGCGGTCGGTGACGCTGACGGGCTGGGAGATGGTCTGCAAGCCATCCTGGACCATGCCGATGTTTTCGAAGATGCCGGTGACCACCCACATGATCCAGCCGGACATGTTGACGATACGGATCACCAGGCCGGTAGCCAGCGCAATGGCACCGACGCTGATGAGCGATTGCGTCCACAGCCACAGCGCCAGGGCGGTGGTGCCGACGATCAACAACCCGTTCATGCTGGTGATGACGACGTCCATGCTGGTCACCACACGGCCGGCCAGCTGAGCCTTTTCGGTTTGTT
The DNA here is from genome assembly GCF_014268645.1 of Pseudomonas sp. SWRI154. Lineage (NCBI taxonomy): Bacteria > Pseudomonadati > Pseudomonadota > Gammaproteobacteria > Pseudomonadales > Pseudomonadaceae > Pseudomonas > Pseudomonas sp. SWRI154. The sequence goes on along the minus strand of NZ_JABWQW010000028.1, from coordinate 32,176 downwards.
CCTCGATGGCTTCGCGCGCGTATTGCTGTTCGAAGTTGGTGTGGGCGAACAGCTTCAGAGTGGTGATATTGGTATAGCCATCGACAATCCGCCCCATGAGCTTGGAGCGGGCATCGGAGGAGACCACCGAACGTTCCTTGACCCGTGGCACGAAGTAGTAAAGGGCGCCGATGTACGAGGCGATCCACATAAGCAGGGGAATCATCAGGCGCCAATCGGCTTCGGCAAACAGCACCAGCGAGCTGATGGCATAGATCAGCACGTGCCACAACGCATCCACCGCCTGCACCGCCGAGTCGCGCAGCGAGTTGCCTGTCTGCATGATGCGCTGGGCGATGCGCCCGGCGAAGTCGTTCTGGAAGAAGTTGAGGCTTTGCTTGAGCACGTAGCTGTGGTTTTGCCAGCGGATCAGGCTGGTCATGCTGGGGCTCAGGGTCTGGTGCACCAACAGGTCATGCAGGGCCACGAAGATCGGCCGGAACACCAGCGCCACCACGGCCATCCAAGCCAGCTCCACGCCGTGGAGCTTGAAGAAGTCTGCGCTGGGCGTAGCCTGGGTCAGGTCGATGATGCGACTCAGGTAGCTGAACAGCGCGACTTCTATCAGCGCGCCGATCAGGCCCACCAGCAGCAGCGCGGCGAAGCTGGGCCAGACCTGTTTCAGGTAATAGGTATAGAAGGGCAGGACGCGGTTCGGCGGGGCCGAGGTCGGCGCGTCGCGGAAGATGTCGATCAGTTTTTCAAAACGGCGGTAAACCATGGGGTACATAGCCCGGGCGAGGGCTCTCCTTTTTTGCTGTGAGCGGCGCGGGGTTGCCGGCGCCGCTCAGGCTTGCCCTGTGCGTTCAGTCGATGCGCTTGGCCGACTTGATGATCACAGGATCGATCGGCACGTTTTGCATGCCTTGCTTGGTGGTGGTCTGGGAGTTGACGATGACGTCGACCACGTCCATGCCCTTGACCACTTTGGCGAACACCGCGTAGCCGGCGTCGCGGCCCGGATCGAGGAAAGCGTTGTCAGCCACGTTGATGAAAAACTGGCTGGTGGCCGAATCCGGGTTGGAAGTGCGAGCCATCGACAAGGTGCCGCGAACGTTGTGCAAGCCGTTGCTGGCTTCGTTCTTGATCGGCGCCTTGGTGTCTTTCTGTTGCATCTGCTGGGTAAAGCCGCCGCCCTGGGCCATGAAGCCTGGGATCACGCGGTGGAAAATCGTGTTGTTGTAGAAGCCGCTGTCAACGTACTCAAGGAAGTTCTTGGTACTGATGGGCGCCTTGACCGGGTCCAGTTCGATTTCGATCTGGCCGTTGGTGGTATCCAGCAAGACGTGTGGCGCGGGCGCGGCCATCAGGTTGGCAGCAAACAGGACGGAGCCGGCGGCGAGGGCGATTTTTTTCAGCATGGGGTCAGTGATCCTGGGTAGTGGAATCGATTGCGGTCAAGAATTCGAGCAGGGTCTGGTTGAAGCGTTCGGGTTGATCCAGCGGTGTAGCGTGCCGTGAATCGGCGATGACCGCCAGTCGTGCGTCAGGCAAAAGCTTCGTATAAGCCTCTTTCAGCGCCACCGGGGTGTAGTCGTGGTCGGCGCAAATGATGAGGGTTGGACAGGCGATATGCGACAGGTGTTCCTGCACACCCCAGCCGACGATGGCGTCGAAACTGGCGAGATAGGCGCGTTTGTCGTTCCGTGCCCAGCGTCGGGCCATTTCCAGGCGCAGCTCGGTTTGCTCGGGCTTGGGGAACAATTTGGCGCCGAGGGCCTTGCCGATGGTTTCAAGGCTCAGCAGGCGCATCAAGCTCCAGCGCTTGAACCATTGCCAGCAATCGTCCGGCGTGCGGACTTTGACTTCAGGGGCGCTGTTGACGATGCACAGGCTCTTGACCCGCGCGGGTTCGTCCACGGCCAACTGGAAAGCAATCATGCCGCCCATGGACCAGCCCACCAAGTGCACCGGGCCCAGCTCGAGGTGGTCGATCAGGGCGCTCAGGTCGGCGCTGAAGCCTTCAATGCTGTAGCGCTCGTGGGGCTTGTCGGAGCGACCGTGGCCGCGCACGTCGGGCACGATCAGGCGATAACGGGCGGACAGCAGCGGGATCTGTTTTTCCCAGTCCCGCGTGCTCGAGCCCAACCCGTGGACCAGCACCAGGGGCGCGCCGTGGCCGTACTCCTCGTAATGCAGGTTGCAACCTTCGTGCTCGAAATAGGCCATCGGTGAAGTCCTTGTCAGGCTTGTTCAGGGGCGGCGAACGGCGCATCCAGCGGCGCGGTGTCGAAGGTGCGCAGCAGTTCGATCAGGATTTGCGTGGCCGGGCCCAGGGGTTTTTCCTTGTTTGAGAAAAGATAGAAGGTCGAGTTGCGGCTGCCTCCCTGTTCCAAGGGTAGACGCTTGAGCACGCCCTCCGTGAGTTCTCGTTCGATCATATGACGGGGCAGCCAGGCGAATCCCAACCCGCTGCCGACAAAACTCGCGGCGGTGGCCAGGCTGCCTACGGTCCAGCGCTGTTCGGCGCCGAGCCAGCCGACATCCCGGGGTTGCTGGCGACCGGAGTCGCGGATGACTACTTGCAACTGGCTCTCCAGGTCCTGGAAGTTCAGCTCGCGATTGAGGCGGTGCAGGGCGTGTTCGGGATGGGCCACGGCGATGAACTCCACATCGCTCAGTTCCGCGCCCAGGTAACCGGGAATGCTGAAGCCGCTGATGGCCAGGTCTGCCACGCCTTCGAGCAGCACTTCTTCGACCCCCGACAACACTTCTTCGCGCAGCCGCACCCGGCAGCCACGGCTTTGCGGCATGAATGCCGTCAAGGCACGAACGAGGCGGGCGTTGGGGTAGGCCGCGTCGACCACCAGGCGAACTTCGGCTTCCCAGCCTTGCTCCATGTGATGGGCCAGGTCTTCCAATTGGCTGGCCTGTTTCACCAATTGCCGGGAGCGGCGCAACAGTACGCCACCGGCTTCGGTCAGCACGGCCTTGCGCCCGTCGATGCGCAGCAACGGTACGCCGAGCTGATCCTGCATGCGCGCGACGGTGTAGCTTACCGATGACTGGGAACGATGCAGCACTTCGGCGGCCTGGGCAAAACCACCGTGGTCCACCACCGCTTGCAACGTTCGCCACTGATCAAGGGTCACGCGGGGCGCTTTCATATTGAGCTCCTCTTGTCCTAAGCTGGCGATCCCTTGGTGGAGACTGCCGAATGAAGAAAATCTGTTGTGCGTTGCTGGCCCTGTTGCCATTGACCGCGTTCGCCTACCCGATCGATGTGGAAAAACACCTCAACGGCCTGAGCATCGACTACACCGCCTACGACACCGATGCCGATATCGGCTCGATCCAGGTCAACAACTACGGCAGCACGGACGCGGCCTGTACGGTGGTATTCCGCAACGGTCCCGAAGCACCGCGCACCCGCAAGATCGAAGTCGCCGCCGGCAAGTTCAAGAACGCCACGGCCAAGTTCAACCGCAACATCATCAAGCTGCGCATCGAGCTGACCTGTAAGCCGAAGTAGCCAACGGCGGGTAGCGTCGCAACATGTGCTCCGCTTATAAACGAAAATATCGATGTATTACAGCAATTATTTGCGCTTTTTCATCGATATGATCGCGATTAACCTTCACTCCATCGACTGACAACATTCTCAGATGGAGCCTACAAGCCATGTCCCGCGTCCTGATCATCGAAAGCAGTGCCCGCCAGCAAGATTCGGTCTCTCGCCAACTGACCCAGACCTTCATCAACCAGTGGAAAGCCGCGCACCCGGCCGATGAGATCAGCGTTCGTGACCTGGCCGTCAATCCGGTGCCGCACCTGGACGCCAATTTGCTGGGTGGCTGGATGAAACCGGCTGAGCAGCGCAACGACAGCGAGAACGCTTCGCTGGAGCGCTCCAATCAACTGACCGACGAACTGCTGGCCGCCGACGTACTGGTGATGGCCGCGCCGATGTACAACTTCGCGATTCCCAGCACCTTGAAAGCCTGGCTGGACCATGTGCTGCGTGCCGGCGTGACGTTCAAGTACACCCCCACCGGTCCCCAGGGTTTATTGACCGGCAAGCGCGCCTTCGTCCTGACCGCCCGCGGCGGCATCCATGCAGGCGGCAGCACCGACCACCAGGAACCGTACCTGCGCCAGGTGATGGGTTTCATCGGTATCCACGACGTCACGTTCATCCATGCCGAAGGCTTGAACCTGGGCGGTGACTTCCAGGAGAAGGGCTTGAATCAGGCCAACGCCAAGCTGTCCCAGGTCGCCTGATCCGTTAATCCTCGGGTAATCGCCAGGTGGTCTAGTGACTTGGCGCTTCCCTTCAAACCGTTTTGCGCATCGAACCTCCCTTTGCACTTATTGCTCCCTGAGTGCATCAGCCCGATTGAACGCTTAAGCGAGATCGGGCTTTTTTTTGCCTGCGATCTCATGGCTCCCGCTGTTCAAAACCGTTATCTTCGCCGCCATTCGAAACGAGGGCGGTATGGGCTATCTACTTTTTGTGACATTGATCCAGGCGTTTTCCTTCAGCCTGATCGGCGAATACCTGGCCGGCCACGTCGACAGTTATTTCGCGGTGCTGGTGCGGGTCGTGCTGGCGGGGCTGGTGTTCATTCCGTTGACGCGCTGGCGCCAGGTGGAACCGTCGTTCATGCGCGGCATGCTGTTGATCGGGGCCTTGCAGTTCGGCGTGACTTACGTTTGCCTTTACCTGAGTTTCCGAGTGCTGACGGTCCCAGAGGTATTGTTGTTCACCATCCTCACACCGCTGCACGTGACCTTGATCGAAGATGCCCTCAACCGTCGCTTCAATCCCTGGGCGTTGATCGCGGCGCTGGTGGCCGTGGCCGGCGCGGCGGTGATTCGCTACGACCGGATCAACCCGGATTTCTTCATGGGGTTCTTGCTGCTGCAACTGGCCAACTTCACGTATGCGGCGGGACAGGTGTTGTACAAGCACTTGGTAGCGCGGCATCCGAGTGACCTGCCGCATTACCGACGTTTCGGCTATTTCTACCTGGGCGCGCTGATGGTTGCGTTGCCGGCGTTCCTGCTGTTCGGCAAGGCGGATTTCTGGCCTGAAGCGCCGTTGCAGTGGGGCGTACTGGTATTCCTCGGGCTGGTTTCTACCGCGCTCGGTTTGTACTGGTGGAACAAAGGCGCTTGCCTGGTCAACGGCGGTACGCTGGCAGTGATGAATAACCTGCACGTGCCGGTGGGGCTGCTGGTGAACCTGTTGATCTGGAACCAACACGAGGCGTTGGGGCGGTTGCTGCTGGGCGGGTCGGTGATACTGGCGGCAGTGTGGATCAGTCGGTTGGGGGTTCGCCGACCCCAGCCTTCATCCTGAATATTGTGCTGGTTCAGACCACCTGCTTCTGCGGCTCCGGCAGGTGGCTCGCCCCCAGAACTGCCGGCAGCAGCCCCGAGCGCAGATCCGTGCCGCTGGGCTGCTGGTACAGGTTCAATCCAAACTCCGGCATCACCGCCAGCAGGTAATCGAAAATATCCCCCTGGATGCGTTCGTAGTCGGCCCACACGGTGGTGCCAGTGAAGCAGTAGATTTCCAGCGGGATGCCCTGGGCGGTGGTTTGCAGCTGCCGGACCATGCAGGTCATGTTCGGCTGGATCTCCGGGTGGCTTTTCAGATAGGCCAGGGCATAGGCGCGAAAGGTGCCCAGGTTGGTCATCCGCCGGCGGTTGGCCGACATCGCCGCGACGTTGCCCTGGGCTTCGTTCCAGGCCTTGAGCTCGGCCTGCTTGCGGCCGATGTAGTCGGTCAGCAGGCGCACCTGGGTCAGGCGCTGCTCCTCCTCGTCATGGAGGAAGCGCACGCCGCTGGCGTCGATGAACAGGCTGCGCTTGATCCGCCGCCCGCCGGATTGCTGCATGCCGCGCCAGTTCTTGAACGACTCGGACATCAGGCGCCAGGTCGGGATCGAGACGATGGTCTTGTCGAAATTCTGTACCTTGACCGTGTGCAGGGTGATGTCCACCACGTCACCGTCGGCGCCGACCTGGGGCATCTCGATCCAGTCACCGACCCGCAGCATGTCGTTGCTGGTCAACTGCACGCTGGCGACGAACGACAACAGCGTGTCCTTGTAGACCAACAGGATCACCGCCGACATCGCACCCAGGCCCGACAGCAGCAACAGCGGCGAACGGTCGATCAGCGTGGCGACGATGATGATCGCGCCGAACACATACAGCACCATCTTTGTCAGTTGCACGTAGCCTTTGATCGAGCGGGTGCGGGCATGCTCGGTGCGGGCGTACACATCCAGCAGGGCGCTGAGCAGGGCACTGATGGCGAGCACCATGAACAGAATGGTGAAGGCCAGCGCCACATTACCCAGGAACACCGTGCTGGTCTTGCCGAGCCCCGGCACCAGGTGTAGGCCGAACTGGATGATCAGCGACGGCGTCGTTTGCGCCAGTCGATGAAAGACCTTGTTCTGGCGCAGGTCGTTGACCCAGTGCAGGGCCGGTTGGCGGCCGAGTAGCTTGGCGCCGTGCAAGATCAGGTAGCGCGCCACGCGCCCGAGCACCAGCGCAATCGTCAGCAGCAGCGCCAGGGCGAGGCTGGAATGCAGGAGCGGATGCTGATCCAGGGCGCCCCAGAAATCTTGTAGGTTGAGCCAGAGCTGTTTGATATCCATGGACGAGACGGTTCTTCTATAGGCGCGATGGGGCGAATTAGAGCATTTAAGCCCGATAAAGTGACCGTTGATGACAAACCCCTTCACAAAAACACACTGATTTGCAGCCGTTTGTACAAAGAAACTCGGCCTTCGCGTTCGAAACCGTTACCCTATGCAGCTGTTTTTTTGCATTTCTTCGAGGTAGCACCCGTGTTTTCCCAATTCGCCCTGCACGAACGCCTGCTCAAAGCCGTGGCCGAGCTTAAATTTGTCGAGCCAACGCCGGTGCAGGCAGCGGCTATTCCGCTCGCGCTCCAAGGGCGTGACCTGCGGGTGACGGCGCAAACCGGCAGCGGCAAGACCGCCGCGTTCGTGCTGCCGATCCTTAACCGCCTGATCGGCCCGGCCAAGGTCCGCGTCAGCATCAAGACCCTGATCCTGCTGCCGACCCGTGAGCTGGCCCAGCAGACCTTGAAGGAAGTGGAGCGCTTCGCGCAGTTCACCTTCATCAAGTCCGGCCTGATCACCGGCGGCGAAGACTTCAAGGTCCAGGCCGCCATGCTGCGCAAGGTGCCGGACATCCTGATCGGCACGCCGGGGCGGATGATCGAGCAACTCAACGCCGGCAACCTCGACCTCAAGGAAGTCGAGGTGCTGGTGCTGGACGAAGCCGACCGCATGCTGGACATGGGCTTCGCCGAAGACGTGCAGCGCCTGGTGGATGAATGCACCAACCGCCAGCAGACCATGCTGTTCTCCGCCACCACGGGCGGTTCGGGCCTGCGCGAGATGATCGCCAAGGTCCTGAACAACCCCGAGCACTTGCAGCTCAACGCGGTCAGCCAGCTGAACGCCACCACCCGTCAGCAGATCATCACCGCCGACCACAACCAGCACAAAGAGCAGATCGTCAACTGGCTGCTGGCCAACGAAACCTATGAAAAGGCCATCGTATTCACCAACACCCGGGCCATGGCCGACCGTATCTACGGCCGTCTCGTTGCCCAGGAATACAAAGCCTTTGTGCTGCACGGCGAGAAAGACCAGAAGGACCGCAAGCTGGCCATCGACCGCCTCAAGCAGGGCGGCGTGAAAATCCTCGTCGCCACCGACGTCGCGGCCCGTGGCCTGGACGTGGATGGGCTGGACATGGTCATCAACTTCGACATGCCCCGCAGCGGCGACGAATACGTGCACCGTATCGGCCGCACTGGTCGCGCCGGCAACGACGGCCTGGCGATCTCGCTGATCTGTCATGGCGACTGGAACCTGATGTCGAGCGTCGAGCGCTACCTCAAGCAGAGCTTCGAGCGTCGCACCATCAAGGAAGTCAAAGGCACCTACGGCGGACCGAAAAAGGTCAAGGCCTCGGGCAAGGCCGTTGGCGTGAAGAAGAAAAAAGTCGACGCCAAGGGCGACAAGAAAAAAACCGGCGCCAAGGCCCCGACCAAGCGCAAGATCGCCAACCGCCCGAAGACCGACGCCTTGTCGCTGGTCAGCAAGGACGGCATGGCCCCGCTCAAGCGCCGCAAGCCAGAGGCACCGGCGGCTGAGTAAAATCGGCGTTAGCGCTTGATGAAAAAAACCGGAGCTGGGTCCGGTTTTTTATGTGCGGTTGAATCTTGCGCACAACCCGTGGCGAGGGAGCTTGCTCCCGCTGGGCTGCGCAGCAGCCCCAATAAAAGCACCCCGTTTGCCCCTGGAACACCGAGTTATTGACTTCAGGGCTGCTTCGCACCCCAGCGGGAGCAAGCTCCCTCGCCACAGAAACGGGGTGTGCTGAGCTCGGCGGTCACTCCGCCTTCTTCTGCGCCTCTTCCAATTCCTTCAGGCGCTTATCAATCAACTCGCATTTGTCCGGCACATCCTTGCTGGATGTCTCCATGTTCATGGCCTGCAGTTCGGCATTCATTTCCTTGGCCTTGGACGGATCCTGTTCAGTGAGCTTGGCAACCTTATCAGCCAGTTGCTCGCGCTTGATGCTGGCTTCTTCGGGTGTGCAAGCGGCCCAGGCGGGCAGGGCGCAGGTGAGAGTGGCGGCGAGGGTGAGTGTGATGAGGGTTTTCATGGCTCGGGCCTCGTATTCCTTTGTTGGGCAGATAAACGGTTGAGGCTGATGGCGGGGAGAAAGTTCAGTGACTGCAAGGTGGGCTGCTGATCGAGGGAGTCCTGCGGCCGCTCAGGATCTTTCGTACTGCCGTAAAGGAGGCGTCTGATTTCAGATGAGCGGTTACGACAGTAATCTTCGGGCAAGAGGCGTCATGCGTCGAATACGGTTGCGTCTTCTGAGTTGTTTTGAATGTCGCTGGTGATCCGATGGGCATCTCATCGAGCTACCTGGGGGCTGCGTATTTCTGCAGAGGAGCGTACTGTGTATGTACGTAGGTAAGTACAGATGGTCCCATGCTGTTTGAATGGGACGAAGCCAAGAACCGGGCCAACATTCTTAAGCACGGCATCGACTTCAACGACGTGCCGGGCATTTTCCAGCATCCGATGCTGGTCTTGCACGATGACCGAAGGGCCTACGGCGAAGAGCGTTGGATCACTATCGGATTGATCAAAACGTTGATTGGCGTGGTCGTGTACACCGAACGGCGGGGCGATGTGATCCGCATCATCTCCGCCCGAAAAGCCACTAAGCAGGAGGCCATGCGTTATGTCGAAAACATCGAAAACTGACTGGGAGCGCTTGGCCAAGTTGGATGACGCGGACATCGATACCAGCGATATCCCCGAATTGGATGAGGACTTCTTCCGTCGCGCCGAGCTGCGTGTGCCGGTAAAGCAGTCGGTGACTATTCGCCTTGATACCGATGTGGTCGAGTGGTTCAAGGGGCAGGGCGCGGGCTATCAGACACGCATCAATCAGCTTCTTCGCCAATACATGCAGGCCCAGCAGCGCCATCGGCGATGAGCAAATCAATGCTATGAAGCGGGCGGCTGAGAAAGTCGCCCGTTGTCATTAATTCTGTTACCTGCGTTCGCAGCTCTCCCGATTACATCAAACCTATCGCGCAGCGCTGTGGTTAAGGCGAAACGGGCGATTACTGCACAGTCGAGCGGGAGCAAGCTCCCTCGCCACTGGGATCGCGCTCGACTTGTGCGGTTGGCGCGTCAGCTGTGGCAGCAACTATGGGGCTTGGCCTCTTCGTATTTATCATGATGCCGCACCCAATCCATGATCTCCTCTTCGTTGCGACCCTTGGGTGTCAGGTCGAGGTAATTGTAGGTGCCGACCAGGATGTCGAGGCCGCGGGCGTAGGTGGAGTAGGTGTGGAAGATCTCGCCGGTTTCGTTGCGATAGAAGACGCTCAGGCCGGGGAGTTCGCCTTCGGTGGTGTCGGTTATTTCGTAGTTGTAGGTGGCTTTTCCGGTGGCAGTGTCTTCGGTTTTGAAGCTGACGCCGAAGTCGTAGTTGAAGTCGCAGCCTTCAGAGGAGACCCAGTCGAAGGCCCAGCCCATGCGGCGTTTGAAGGGTTGGAATTCGGCGAAGGGCGCGCGGGAGACGGCGACGACGGCCACGTCGTGGTGGGCCAGGTGTTGGTTGGCGCCGTCGATGTGGTCGGACAGGAACGAGCAGCCTTGGCAGCCTTCGGTCCAGCCGGGGCCGAACATGAAGTGGTAGATGATCAGTTGGCTGCGGCCGCCGAACAGGTCGGCCAGGCTCAGTTCGCCGTCGGGGCCTTGGAAGCGGTAGGACTTGTCGATTTTTACCCAGGGCAAGGCGCGGCGTTCGGCGCTGAGTTTGTCCCGTTCGCGGGTAAAGGCTTTTTCGTGGGCCAGGTGTTGGCGGCGGGCGGCGAGCCATTCTTTGCGCGACACGACTGGATGGTGTTCGATGTTCATGGGCTGCTCCTCAGAGATTCGTTTATCGACGGTTGCTTTGCCTAGTCGCTTGGTCTGCGTCGGATTCGACATGCCGTTGGTCGGCTCGGGGAGAGGACCGGTCGTGAACCCGGCTGAACGGCGCGGCACCGTCTCGGTCACAAAACAAGTAGGCATCTCACTCTTTAGAGGATGGACCAGGATGACGACTTATAACTGGGACTTGATCGAACGGTTGCTGCACGAAGTGCAGAACGGCGCCGGCCACAGTTTTACCCCTCGGCCCTATGCGGAGCAGCACGCGGCGGCGAAAGCAGCTGAGGGCGAAGAAATCGAGAACCTCGATCATCTGAAAGCGGTCGCCGGGGAGTACGAGAAGTTACTGCTGGAGCGCGGCTATATCGAACCTCGGCCGGAGGAAGAAGGCGGCAATGGCGAGAATTTTGTGCTGACGCCGCGTGGCTCGAGGTTGTTGAGCCTGATCGATAGCAGCATCCCGGGTAATGATCATCCGCGCCAAGTGTTGGATGAGCAGGAGGATGCGCTGGATGAGTTTACGTTCGATGATTTGGCTTCGAAGGCGCAGATTGCCTAGATCCAGTCCCATATCACTTGGGAGCGGGCTCGCCCGCTCCCAAGTGATGGCCTGTCCTACCGTTGCGCTGCCTTCAAGCATTTTAAATCACCGAAGTCCTTTTTCACTCCGTCGATTTTTTGCAACAGCCGTTCACGCTGCGCCGGAGTGCTGTCTGCCATCAGGTCCACCAGCAGGCTGCGGGCCTGGGCTTCGGTTTTGTTGTAGGCCTCGCGGTAGGCGGGGGTCCACAGGCTCTCACGGTTCACCAGCAATTGTTCGATGCGTTTTGGGAAGTCGGGGCTGTGGCGTTGGGCGACGGCTTGGCTGAATTGGTTCTGCCAGTGAGCGCGGTTGGCTATCCATTGCTGGTTCTGGTCGCCGAGGGCGGTGGACCAGGCTTGTACCCGTTGACGCTGGGCGTCGTTGAGCGGGCCGATCCAGTCATTCAGGCGTTTTTCCATACGCTCGGCACGTTCCTTGATCTGCTGTTGCAACGTCGGCTTGAGGTATTCCCGTTGGCGTTTGCGTTGATCCTTGACGAACGCGGCGTCCATGTCGGCCACTTGGTCGTCGCTCAGGCCTTGCAGCAGTTCGATGGCCGAGGGGGTGATTTCCCGGGCCGTTTCAGCAATGGCGGCCTTGGCTTCGCGGGTGCGTTGCTGCAGGGCTTCGTCGGTTACCTGGTCGGTTTGCACCATGGTCTTGAGGCGATCGAGCCAGTCAAGGTACCCGGGCAATTGCGTGGTGCAATGCCAGCTTAGATGGTCCTTGAGGCGCTCATCGAACCAATCCTTTTGTTCACCGTTGATCTCCAAATAGTCGTTGAGCGTCCAGGGGATGATCAGGTCGAGGTTGCGGTACGCCAGCCCGACGCGGCTGCAAGCGGTGAGCACGAAGAGCATGGCGATGAACATGGCGGTGCGGGTTAACCAGCGCGACATGAGCGAGTCCTTGCGAAAGCGTAGGTGCTTTGTTGGAGCATGGCAGGGGCGCGGCAGTTCAGCCGATTGAATACGTAACGCTTAGTAAAAAGGGTGGGCCATCTTCAGTGTGACCAGTCCGTCGCATTCGCTGTTGTGACCCGAATACGCCGAGCAACTGTTGCCGCTGAGGCTCGAATCGCTGTAGATCAGGTCCAGGTCGATGCCTTTCCAGGGCCGGGAGATTTTCAACGACCAGTCGCTGAAGCTGCTGACGTAGCCGTTATCCACAGACACCGGCGAGTTGAGCTGGTGGGTGGTGTATTTGGCGCTGATGCCAATGCCGAACGGCACGTTGCCGCCCAGGTCGGCAAACAAGGTGCTGTTCTGTGTGTCCGGGTCATTGCTCAAGGCGGCGCCGAAGCGACTGCCGAGCAGGGTCAGGCCGCCGTAGAATTCCTGGCTGTCGAGGGTATCGACGGTGGGGTAGCTGTAATGGATGAGGCCGACTTCGTAACCCAGTGTCTGGTCGAAGGGCTGTTTGAAACCCAGGTAGGAATCGACTTCCAGATCGGCGGACACTCCCGCGCTAGGCGACCACTGGCCGATATACCAGCCGCTGTCGTGGCTCAGGTCCAGGCCGCCGTGGAACGAACCGGTGCTCGATGGCGTGACGAGGCCCTGGGCCATGCTGCGGCTGGGCGTGGTACCGAGTTTAAGGTCGAAGTCACCAAGCTCGCGCTGGAACACCTGTCCTTGGACGAGAGGGCAGGCCAATAGGCTGGTCAACAGCACGACCGTGTGAATGCGCATGCTTCACTCCATCAATAGCGAGGAGCAGGGAATCGTAACCAAGCTGAAACGCTTGAGCTAGAGAGGTGCAAGCATACCGGCGAATGCTCGGCCGCGATGGCCGTTCGTCGATTTTTGCGGGAAGGGGTGTAAGCAGGGGGTTCCAGTCCAAGCGCTTCGAGCGTCAAAGCGCTTTGGGACCAGGTGTTACGAGGTTTACTTCTTGCCCAGGCTGATCTGCTTGGACGGGCCGAATGTCTGGCCGCTGACACCTTTGGCAATTTGCTGGATTTCACCGCCGGACTTGAGGAACGCAGCGATCTGGTCGTTGATCGACTCGCTGGTTTCAACGGCTGGAGCTGGCTTTGATTTGCTGTTGGATGCTTTTACGCGCATGACGACCATTAACCTGTAGATAATTAATTGGGCCAGGCATCGTACAGGAAATACTTGACAATTGCTCGGCAAATATCCTCCTGAATTATTATCGCTGAAACCGGAATATCGGCTGGGTTATCCGTATTTATGGCCCTAAGTCGCTGTTTTAAATAAGATCATCTGAGCAAGCCCAGCGCCGAGGCGAAGCAACGCGAACCGTCGGCCGTCTGACGAATGGCCACGCCCTGGACGAAAACCCAGGAAAATCAAAGGCCGCGCGGCGAAGCTCGTCGTCGGCCACGAATCGCGCCGCAAAACCGGGTAGAATGCCGCCCAAGCAATGAGGGTATTGGAAATGGCTTTAGTCGGGCGCTACAACAGTTTGCAAGTGGTTAAACATACCAACTTCGGTTTATATCTGGACGGTGGAGCGGACGGTGAAATCCTGCTGCCCAATCGTTATATCCCCAAGGATATTCCCAGCGAAGATGAAGACTGGCTGAATGTTTTTATTTATCTGGACAGCGACGACAAACTGATCGCCACCACTGAAAAGCCGAAAGTCCAGGTGGGCGAATTTGCCAGCCTGAAAGTGGTTGAGGTCAACAGCATCGGCGTGTTCCTGGACTGGGGGCTGCCCAAGGATCTGCTGCTGCCGTACTCCGAAGAGAAACGCCAGATGACCGCCGGCGAATATTGCGTGGTGCATGTCTACCTCGACAAACACACCCGCCGCATCACCGCCACGGCGCGCTTGGACCGTTATCTGGACAAGACCCCGGCCAACTATATACCTGGACAGGAAGTCGATTTGCTGGTGGCCGAAGCCACTGACATGGGCTTCAAGGCGATCATCAATAACAAGCACTGGGGCTTGATCCACAAGAACGAAATCTTCAAGTTCATGCGCGCCGGTAAAGAGGAAAAGGGTTTCATCAAGGAAATCCGTCCGGACGGCAAGATCAGCCTGAGCCTGCAGCCGGTGGGTCAGGAAGCGGCCACCAGCTTGAACGCCAAGATCCTCGCCAAGTTGCGCGAGAACAACGGCACGCTCCCGGTCAGTGACAAGAGCGACCCGGTATTGATCACCAGCCTGTTTGGCGTGAGCAAGGGCAACTTCAAGAAGGCCATTGGTGCGCTGTACAAGAATGGGCAGATTGTCATTCATGCGGATCGTATTGAGCTGACCTGACTTATCCCCGCGTGGCGAGGGCGCAAGCTCCCTCGCCACGGTTGAACTTCGCTGTATACAAAATCCTGCACCCTTAACATGCATTCGCGCCCCGTTCGTGGGCGTTTGCCTGTGCCAGCTCGACTTGCTTCGGCGCTGGACATCACGGTTTGTCTCGCATCCGGCGCCTATGGCACGCATTCTGCCTTGTAACTCGTATACAAACCATGCCAGCTCCCGTGCGCAGTATGGTGGACAATCAACTCGGGGGCTCGGCGGTATCCAAAAGGAGCCCCGCGATGTCCGAGCAAATGCCCAACGGCTATAGCCCTCGTCTCTATAACGAAGACTTGGGCCCGCTGCCGCAGAAATGGAATTGGTACAACATCTCCGCGTTCTGGATGAGTGATGTTCACAGCGTCGGCGGCTATGTATTTGCCGCCAGCCTGTTCGCCTTGGGCCTGGCGAGTTGGCAGGTGCTCATCGCGTTGTTGGGCGGGATTTGCATTGTGCAGTTGATCGCCAACCTTGTCGCCAAGCCGAGCCAGCAGGCGGCGGTGCCTTATCCGGTTATTTGCCGGTTGGCGTTCGGCGTGTTCGGGGCGAATATTCCGGCGGTGATCCGCGGCCTGATCGCCGTGGCTTGGTATGGCATCCAGACCTATCTGGCCTCGAGTGCGCTGATCATTGTGGTGCTGCGGTTTTTTCCTTCGATGGAAGTCTATGCGACGCAGCATTTTGCAGGTTTGTCCTACTTGGGCTGGTTTGGTTTCCTCGGCTTGTGGTTTGTCCAAGCGCTGGTGTTCTGGACGGGCATGGAGTCGATCCGTCGTTTTATCGACTGGGCCGGGCCGGTGGTGTACGCGGTGATGTTCCTGCTGGCCGGCTGGATCGTCTGGAAAGCCGGTTGGAGCAACATCAGTTTTACCTTGGCCGAGAAGTCCCTGTCCGGCTGGCAAGCATTTGGCCAGGTCATCGTGGCGACAGCTTTGGTGGTGTCGTACTTTTCCGGCCCAACCTTGAACTTCGGCGACTTCAGCCGTTATTGCCGAAGCATGTCTGACGTGCGCCGGGGAAATTTCTGGGGGTTGCCGGTGAATTTCCTGGCGTTCTCCCTGGTCACAGTGGTGATTGTCTCCGGGACCTTGCCGGTCTTCGGGGAGATGCTTCACGACCCGATCGCTACCGTGGCGCGCATCGACAACGATGTGGCCGTCTTGCTCGGGGCGTTTGCCTTCGTGACCGCCACCATCGGCATTAATATTGTCGCCAACTTTGTGTCCCCGGCCTTCGACTTTGCCAATGTCGCGCCGAGCAAGATCAGTTGGCGCGCCGGCGGCATGATCGCGGCGGTGGCGTCGATTTTCATCACACCGTGGAACCTGTTCAACAACCCTGAAGTGATCCACTACACCCTGGACGTGCTGGCGGCGTTTATTGGGCCGCTGTTCGGCATTCTGTTGGTGGATTATTACCTGATCAAAAAACAGCAGATCGACGTCGACGCGCTGTTCAACGACGGCCCGAGCGGGCGTTATTACTACAGTGGCGGCATCAACTGGACCGCCGTCAAGGCGTTGGTTCCGGCGACGTTGATGGGCGTAGCGATCACGTTCACGCCACTGCTGCAACCGATGGCCAACTTTGCCTGGTTCACCGGATGCTTTCTCGGCGGGGCGCTGTATTTCGTCCTGGCGCGGCGCGAGCCGGCAACGTGGCCGGCCAAGGCGTTGAGCCCTGCCGGCCAGGCCTGATCAACGCATGGCGGTCTGGGTGCAAGGCTTCACTGCGCCGCGGTTGGTCGGTCGCAGCAGCAGGCCGCCGGCCAATACCAGGCCGCTGCCGGCGACGATCAGCGCCGGTTGCAGGCCGCCGCTGAAATGGCTGCTCAGCGCCGCCAGCAATGGACCGCTGAGCTGGCCCACGGCAAAGCAGGCGGTCAGCAGCCCGATGTTGCGCTGGGTCGCGTGGGGCGCCAGTTCCCTTGAACGCAGCACCATCAGTTGCATGCAGGCCAGGAACGGTGCTCCGCATAGGATCACGCCCAGGGCCAAGCCCGCGCCACTGCCCAACAGGCAGGCAAACACGCCGGCGGCTTGCAGCCACAACGTAGCCATCAGCCAGCGGCTGGTGGTGTTCGGGTTCGGTCGACGCAGGCTCACCAGCAGCACCCCGGTGGCGGCGGCCAGGCCGAAGCAGGGCCAGAACAGATCCGCTTGCCACTGTCCTTGAAACTGCGCAGAAGCCATTTGCGACAGGAAAGTCGCCGGAATGATGTAGCCGACGCCATACAAGGCGTAGACCACGCAGAGCCGGGCGATACCGCTGTTGCTGGACGCGGCGATGGGTGCCGCGACAGCGGCCGTCGGTACGGGTTTGGGCAGGGCCGGCAGGATCACCAGCAACATCACCAGCGCTGCGCCGGCATACACCAGCCATAGGGTGTCGGACGTCTGGCCCAGCAAGTTCGAACCCAAGGCCAGCAAGCCTGTAAGAAAAATCCCCAGCCCCGGTCCGGCAAATACCAGTGCGCCGAGTCGGGGCCGTCCCGCCGCCGCAGCCAAAGGTTGGCTCAACGCGGTAATCATCACCATCACCCATGCACTCGCCACGCCAGTGCCGAAGCGCAGCGCCAGGTGCGGCCAGAACCCCCAGGCCCAGAACGACGCCAGCGTCAGCACTACGCACAGCCACAGGCCTCCCAATAGGCGACGCTGCACCTGTTGCGGACGACGGGCGAACATGGCATCCAGCGCACCGAGCAGATAACCCAGGTAGTTGGCGGCTGCAATCAGACCAGCGGCGGTCAAGTCGACCTGACCTTCGCCGATTAAATGAGGTAATTGCGGTGTGAGGGCGAAGCGGCCAATGCCCATGGCCATCATCAGGGCAATGAAACTGGCGAGCAGGCGAATCAAGGGCGACATGGTCGATCTCCAGCGTCGAGGCGAATGACCATCAGGCTAGAACCGATTGACTTTCATTAAAAATGAATAATAGTGAGCAACTTGTTCTTTTTTGGAGAGGGTCGTGGAGTTTAGCCAGTTACGGATTTTCCAGGCGGTGGCCGAAGAAGGTTCCATCACCCGAGCGGCAGAACGCCTGCACCGGGTGCCGTCGAACCTTTCGACCCGGCTCAAGCAGCTCGAAGAGCAGTTGGGCGTCGACCTTTTCCTGCGTGAGCGTCAGCGTTTGCAGTTATCGCCTGCGGGAAAAGTCCTGTTGGACTATGCGATCAAGCTGTTCGCCCTGCACGACGAGGCCCATGCGGCGGTGCAGGGCGGTCAGCCGGCCGGGGATTTTGTGTTGGGCACCATGTACAGCACGGCGGCGACGCATTTGCCTGACCTGCTGGCCGGTTATCACCGGGCTTACCCGGCGGTGAACCTGCAAGTGCAGTCGGGGCCGAGTGGAGAATTGTTGGAAGGCTTGCTCACCAATCGCCTCGATGCGGCATTGGTAGACGGCCCACTGGAGCTGGCGGGGCTGGATGGCGTGCCGTTGTGCAACGAGCGGCTGGTGCTGATCACCGAGGCCGATCATCCGCCGGTGCGCAGTGCGCTGGATGTCCAGGGTCGCGCGGTGTTCACGTTCCGGCGCGGCTGTTCCTACCGGATGCGCTTGGAAGCCTGGTTTGCCCATGATCACGCAACCATGGGCCGGGCGATGGAGATTGAGTCGTACCAGGGGATGCTGGCTTGCGTGATTGCCGGGTCCGGGGTGGCGTTGATGTCCGAGTCGATGCTCGCCAGCCTGCCAGGCCGGGAACGGGTGACGATGCATCCATTGGCCGAGCCGTTTGCCAGCGCAACGACTTGGTTGATGTGGCGCAAAGGCATGGTCGGCGCCAACTTGAACGCCTGGATGGAATTGCAACAACAAGCCTGGCCGCGCGCGCCAATGATCACGGCGCAATCGGCTTGAACTCCCAGGCTGGGATTTGGATCAATTCAGTAACAGATCATTGCAATCTGTAACGAGCATTGCGTAGGACTTCGGACTATTATCAGTGTGAAGGGGCCACAGAAATCTGCCGCTCGCACCACCCTGAGGGGGCACCACGATGAAAGAGAAAATCCAGAACTGGCTTCACGACTTGGGTGTCGCGCTCGGCCTGATCGAACCGCCGATGCAGCCGATACCGATCCGCACCGACGACGAGCAACGCCGCCGCCAGCCGCGCCGCCGGTAAACCCACCTATTTTGGAGAGATCGCAGTCTCGGGCTGTTTCAATTGAAACAGCCCGAGACTGCGATCTTTTTTGTTTCGATGGACTGATGCAGGAAAAAAAGGGGCATGGCCACCGACGCCATGCCCCTCGAAGAAACCTTTGCTACTGCTTGATCAAGCGGCCTTCGCCACCACATTCGAACGTGGCGACAACAGGCTCACCAGCACAAAACTCACCAGCGCCACGCTCAGGCTGTAGTAGATCGGCGTGTTCGCATCCAGGCCGTCCTTGAACATGAAGAACAGCGCGGTCAGGAAGCCCAGCGACATGCTAGTGATTGCCCCGGCCGTGGTGGCGCGTTTCCAATAGATCGCGCCGATCAGCGGGATCAGCATGCCGCCCACCAGCAGGTTGTAAGCCAGGGTCAGGGCGCTGATCACGTCGCTGACCACCAGGGCGATGCCCAGCACCACCACACCCAGCAGCAAGGTCGCGATGCGGTTTTCGTGGACGTCGCCGTCGCCGCTTTCTCGACCCTGGCGCAGACGCGGCAACAGGTCCTGGACCACCGTTGTGGACGCTGCCAGCAGGCCCGCCGCGGCGGTGGACATCAGCGCCGCCAGCGCTGCGGCGATTACCAGCCCGCGAATGCCATTGGGCAGGCTGGTCTGCACCACGCTGGCGAAGGCGTTATTGACGTTTTCCAGGTCCGGCAGCAACACCTTGGCGGCCATGCCGATCAGCGCACCGGCCAAGCCGTAGAGCACGCAATAAAGGCCGGCGGCAGTGCCGGCGACTTTCGCCACGCGTTCGCTGCGAGCGGTGAACACCCGTTGCCAGATGTCCTGGCCGATGAAGATGCCGAAGAAGTAGATCAGGAAGTAAGTGAGGATCGTGTCCCAGCCGATCGCGGTGAAATCGAAATAACGCGCCGGCAACGCCGCTACCATCGCATCCCAGCCGCCGGCGTCGACGATGGACATCGGCATCAGCAGGAACACCAGGCCAACGGTCATGATCAAAAATTGCACGATGTCGGTCAGCGTCAGCGACCACATGCCACCGATGGTGGAATACAGCACCACGACACCGCCGCCCACCAGGATCGAAGCCCAGAAGGGCAGGCCGAACAGCACTTGCATCACCGTGCCGATGGCGATGGTCGAGGTCGCCCCGATCATCAGCGCATACACCAGCATGATCAGCGCACTGGCGTGACGAGCCGCCGGGTTGTAGCGGCGCTCCAGCACTTGGGTCACGGTGTAGATCTTCAGTTTGAGCAGCGGCTTGGCCAGGAACAGGCTCAGGCCGACGATGCCCAGGCCGATCGCGCCGCACAGCCAGAAGCCGGAAATGCCATGGACGTAGCCCAGGCGTACGGTGCCGATGGTCGATGCGCCGCCCAGCACGGTCGCGGCCATGGTGCCCAGGTAGAAACCCGGGCCGAGGTTGCGCCCGGCGACCAGATAGTCGTCACGCGTCTTGGCGCGGCGCATGCCATACCAGCCCAGGGCGATCATGCCGGCGGCGTAGATGAGAACGACGATTAAATCCAAAGCCATGATGGCGTGTCTCCGATTGTCTTTTTTTATGTGGGACAAGGCTGCTGGCGCTGACACCGCAGCCTCAGTGCGAACGGGCTTTCGTGGCGAGGGAGCTTGCTCCCGCTCGACTGCGCAGCAGTCGCCGCTTTTCAAGTCAGAAAACCTGGGGGTCGCTGCGCAACCCAGCGGGAGCAAGCTCCCTCGCCACGGGAATTGGTCAGTCAGGCGGCCTGTCGCAGTTCTGACGGGTTGAGCGGATCAGTGCTCCGCGCATCCCCCGGCCCATACACCGCCGCCGGCTCTGGAAACAGCCCCAGCAACGCCAGGTACACCACCGACGCCAGGCCCAGGGTCACCGGCAGGCTGATGTCGATCCCGCCGGCCAGTTCGCCCAATGGCCCGACGAATTGCCCTGGCAGGTTGACGAAGCACAGCCCCACCAATGCGCTGGGAATCCACGCCCCGAGGCCCCGCCAGTTCCAACCGTGGCTGAACCAGTAGCGCCCACCGGTTTCGCCGCGGGTGAACACCTGCAAGTCCTCCGGGCAGTAGAAGCCGCGGCGCACCAGCAGGCCGATGATCATGATCACCATCCACGGCGTGGTACAGGTGATGATCAGCACCGCGAAGGTCGAGACGCTCTGCACCAGGTTTGCCGCGAAGCGCCCGATGAAGATGAAGGCGATCGACAGCACGCCGATCAGCAGCGTTGCCTTGACCCGCGACAGTAACCGAGGGAATACGCTGGACATGTCCAACCCGGTGCCATACAGCGAGGTGGTGCCGGTGGACATGCCACCGATCACCGCGATCAGGCACACCGGCAGGAAGAACCACCCCGGCGACACTGCCAGCAGCCCGCCCACGTAGTTGTTGGCCGCAATATAGTCCGGTGCCTTGATCGCCACGATGGTGGCGGTGGCAAGGCCGAACAGGAACGGAATCAGCGTGGCCAACTGGGCAGCGATCACCGCCAGCATGATGCGCGGCTTCGGCGTATTTCGCGGGATGTAGCGCGACCAATCGCCCAGGAATGCGCCGAAGGAAATCGGGTTGCTCATGGCCACCAGCGCTGCGCCGATGAAAGCGGCGTAGAAGCCCGGCTGGCCGAGGCTGACCGTGCCGGCGAACTGGCTGTCGAAGTTCGGCGCGAAGGCGAATATGCCCAGCAGGAACAATAGGCTGGCGGCCCATACGGCGATGCGATTGACCCACAGCATGAAGCGGAAGCCGTAGATGCACACCGTCAACACCAGCAGGGCGAACAGGCCGTAGGCCAAGCCCAGGCTGAGGTCGGTTTCCGGCACGCCGATCAAGCGCTTGGCGCCGCCGATCAATGCATCGCCCGAACTCCACACCGACAGCGAGAAAAACGCGATGGCGGTCAGCAGCGAGAGGAACGAGCCAACAATCCGCCCGTGCACGCCGAAGTGCGCACCGGAAGACACCGCGTTGTTGGTGCCGTTGAGCGGGCCAAACAGGCCCATCGGCGCGAGGATGATCGAACCCACCAACACCCCAAGCACAATCGCCCAGGCACCGGCCTGGAATGACAGGCCGAACAGCACCGGGAAACTGCCGAGCACGGCGGTGGCAAAGGTATTGGCGCCGCCGAAGATCAGGCGAAACAGATCGCCCGGACCGGCGGTTCGTTCATGGTCGGGGATCTGTTCGACCCCGTTGGTTTCAATCTGCGTAAGGCTTTTATCGTTATTGTTATTCATGATCTGCTCCGATCATCGAGGCGCACTCATCGCACGTGAGCGCTGCCTGCTTGGCTAAGGGGGTGGCAGCCCTTCCGGCATTGCGGACAAATGTTCATGACAGGCCAGCCATAGGCCTTGTTGTTCTTGGCGAAACACAATGGTTTCGCGCTCCTGGCTAATGTAAAGCTCCCCTTGCATGCGCAGCTCGGTGGCCACGTCATGGATGAAAATCGCCACGTCTCCTTGCAGGCTGACGAAGGCGTTGCTCGAGGTGCAGTTCAGCACCTCGAAGCCATCCTCGGACCGCCAGCGATCCCACAAGGCCTGGTAGGCATCGCGGGACAACAAAGGCTGTTCGAGGGTGTAGAACACAAAGCTCGCATCGGCCGCGAACGCGCCGAAGTAAGCGTCGCGGTCATTGCGGGCGAAGGCCGACACCAGTTGCGCGGCGGCCTTGAGCACTTGATCCTGATCGTTCATGGCGGCGCCTCAGCGATGGACCACGCCCGGCAGTACGCAGAGCATCTCGTACAGCAGGTTGGCGCCCAGCAGCGAGGTGTTGCCGGTGGTGTCATACGGCGGCGAGACTTCTACCAGATCGCAGCCGACCAGGTCGAGGCCCTGGCAACCACGGACAATTTCGATGGCCTGGATGGTGGTCAGGCCGCCGATTTCCGGGGTGCCGGTGCCCGGAGCCCAGGCCGGATCGATGCCGTCGATGTCGAAACTCAGGTACACCGGGCCGCCGCCAACTTTCTCGCGCACTTCGGCCATCAGCGGTGCCAGGGATTTGTGCCAGCACTCTTCGGCCTGGACCACGCGGAAGCCCTGGTTGCGGCTCCAGTTGAAATCGTCGGCGGTGTAGCCCTGGGCGCGCAGGCCGATCTGCACAACGCGGTCGCAATCGAGCAGGCCTTCTTCCACGGCGCGGCGGAAGGTGGTGCCGTGGGCGATTTTCTCGCCGAACATGTGATCGTTCACATCGGCATGGGCGTCGATGTGCACCAGGCCGACCTTGCTGTGCTTCTTATGGATCGCCCGCAGGATCGGCAGGGTGATGGTATGGTCGCCGCCCAGGGTCAGGGGGATGACGTTGTGTTCGAGAATCTTGTGGTACGACTCTTCGATGATCCGCACCGCGTCCAGCAGATTGAAGGTGTTGATCGCCACGTCGCCAATGTCCGCCACCGCCAGCGAGTCGAATGGCGCGGCGCCGGTGGCCATGTTGTAGGGGCGGATCATCACGGATTCGGCGCGGATTTCGCGGGGCCCGAAACGGGTGCCGGCGCGCAGGGAGGTGCCGATGTCCAGCGGTACGCCGACGAACGCAGCGTCGAGGCCGGCAGCGGTTTGCAGATGGGGGAGTCGCATCATGGTGGCGATGCCGCCGAAGCGCGGCATTTCGTTGCCGCCCAGTGGTTGGTGAAGAATCTTGTCCACGGGTAGGGCCTCATCGTTTGTTTTATTTATCAGGGGCCGATTCTGCGAAAAGCTTTTGCGGTGAAGAATCGCTGGCGGCAAATACTTAGTTCAGATTTTTCTAAACTAATGGCGGACGGGGCGATAGACTCCGCAGTAATGCAATTCCGGGGGATATGAACACCCCCTGTGGCGAGGGAGCTTGCTCCCGCTCGATGGCGCAGCCATCGCAAAACCAGCCGACGCGGTCCGTCTGATGCGTCGAGGTGAATGGTTTGGGGCTGCTTCGCGGCCCAGCGGGAGCAAGCTCCCTCGCCACAAGAGCGCTACAAACCCCTGAGTAATTTGGAGACCCCAATGGCCAACGCTCTACCCGACCTGAAACTGCTGCGCATTTTTGTCAGCGTGGTCCGGCATCAGGGGTTTGCCAATGCCCAGCACGAGCTCAACCTGTCCACCTCGGCTATCAGCACTTACATGAGCCAGCTCGAATCGGCCCTGGGCCTGGTGCTCTGCCATCGCGGGCGGGGCGGGTTCAGCCTGACCAGCAAGGGCGAGTTGTTCCATCAGGAAACCCTGCGCCTGTTGGGCGAACTCGAAGGGTTCGAGCAGTACGCCGCAGCGCTCAAGGGCGAACTGCGCGGCACGCTGAACCTCGGCGTGATCGATTCCACCGTCAGCGACAAGGCCCTGCCGTTTGCCGAAGCCATCGGCGCCTACAGCCAGGAACATCCGGCGGTGCATTTGCACTTGTCCGTCATGAGTCCTTACGAACTGCAACTCGGCGTCCAGGACAATCGCCTGGACCTGGCCATCGGCGCGTTCTCCACGCGCATGAGCGGCCTCGTCTACATGCCGCTGTACCGCGAGCAGCACTGGCTGTATTGCAGCAACCGCCACCCGCTGTTCAACGAGCGGCGCATTCCCGAGCAAGTCATCACCCAGCAACGCATGGTCGGGCGTGGTTACTGGAGCCAGGCCGAACTGGCTCGCCATGGCTTCAAACACAGCGCGGCGACGGTGGAGAGCATGGAAGCCCAGTTGATCCTGGTGCTGTCCGGTGCTTATGTTGGTTATTTGCCCGAGCATTACGCCCAGGCCTGGGTCGACAAGGGCGACTTGCGCGTGCTGCTGCCGGCGACGTTCGGCTATCAGGCACCGTTTTCGATGATCGTGCGCCGTGGCCGCAGCCGCGAGCCGTTGATCCAGACCTTCCGTGACTTGCTCAAAGCGCAACTGAATCAGGCATGACCATGTCCAGAATCCAATGCCCGCGTTGTCTCCGGCCGCAAAGCCACTGCCTGTGCCCGCTGATCCCCAGCCTCGACAGCCGGACCCAGGTCTTGTTGTTGCAGCACCCCAGCGAGGTGAGCCACGCCTTGAATACTGCCCGGTTGGCGGCGTTGGGGCTCAATAATGCCGAATTGATCGTGGGCGAGGTGTTCGCGGATTTGCCCAGGCTGCTCAACCAACCGGGTTATCAGGCGCGGTTGTTGTTTCCTGCTGACGATGCGCAGCCGATGCAAGCCTATGGCCCGAGCGATGACCCGCTGCTATTGGTCGTCCCCGACGGCACCTGGCGCAAGGCGCGCAAGCTGCTGCATATGAATCCATTGCTGGCGGCATTGCCAAGGGTGACCCTGGCCGAGGGTGGCGTGTCCCGCTACCGTTTGCGCAAGGCGCCAGGGCCGGGGGCGTTGTCGACGGTGGAGGCGATTGTCCAGGCGCTGCAAACCCTTGAAGCACCGGCGAGCTTCGAGTTGTTGCTGAAGCCGTTCGAGGCGTTGATCGAAGGGCAGATTGCGGCGATGGGGGAAGAGACCTACCAAAAGAACCATGGCGGTTAGAAGCTCCCTCGCCACGGAGTTGAGTTGAATGCGGATCAGCGTTCGCGCATCGCCTCGGTCCGCGCCTTCAACACCGGTTTGAGCAAGTAATCCAAGACACTTTTCTCCCCGGTGATGATATCCACCGTCGCCACCATCCCTGGAATGATCAGCAGCGGTTTCGCATCGCCGCCCAAGTGATTTTTGTCGGTGCGCACCTGGATCAGGTAGAAGCTGTTGCCCTTGTCGTCGGTGATGGTGTCGGCGCCGATCAGTTCGAGCTTGGCGCTCAGGCCGCCATAAATCGTGTAGTCGTAGGCGCTGAACTTGACCATGGCTTTCTGGCCTGGATGGAGGAACGCAACGTCCTGGGGACGGACCTTGGCTTCGATCAGCAGGTTGTCTTCCAGAGGCACGATTTCGATCATGTCGCTGCCCGGCTGGACCACGCCGCCGATGGTGTTGACCTTGAGCTGCTTGATCACCCCATGCACGGGCGAGACCACGGTGGTGCGGGTGACACGGTCATCGATGGCGATGCTCGAGGCGGTGATTTTCGACAGCTCGGTGCGTTTCTCGTTGAGTTCCTTCGCCGCGTCGGAGCGGAAGGACTGTTCCGATTCATCGATCTTGCTCTTGATCTCGTTGATCGCCGATTCGGCCCGGGGGATTGCCAAGGTCGTGGCGTTGAGCGAGCCGCGGATTTCCACCGCGCTGCGCTTGAGCCGCAGGATTTCTACTGGCGAAACCGCCCCGGTGCGCACCAGCGGCGCCGACATGTTCATCTCTTCTTGCAGCAGGCCCAGGGCCGAGCTGAACTGGCTTTGCTTGGAGCGAAACTCCGCGAGTTCCTGGGTCTTCTGCCGCAGTTGTTCAGTCAGGGTGCGTTGCTCGCTGGCCAGGCGTCGCTGGCGTTGCTCATGCAACGAGCGCTCGTCTTCGGCCACTTGCGGCGCCTTGGCGATCACCTCGGCCGACAGCTTGAAGGGACGGCCTTCTGCCTCGGCCGACAAGCGTTCGACCTGGGCCGTCAGGGCATAACGATCGGCCTCGCTCTCGCCCTTGTTCGAAAGAAACCGCGTATCGTCCAGGCGCAGCAGGGTATCGCCCTTGTTCACCATCTGGCCTTCGCGCGCAAAAATCTCGGTGACGATGCCGCCCTCCAGATTCTGGATCACCTGGATCTTGCTCGATGGGATGGCTTTGCCCTCACCCGTGGTGACTTCTTGCAGCACCGCCAGTTTGGCCCAGACCAGCCCGGTCACGATCAGCCCGGCAGCCAGCCACACGGTGACCCGCGAGCGACGGGGCGAATCCTGCAGCGTGGCGCTGGCGGTTTCCGGCATGAACTCGCTTTCGGCGCTTTTGCTGAAACTGCCGAAGTAGCTGCGGGCGGCTGAATCGGGTGTTTGAGCGGACATGGGGCGGTACCCGTTGGTTAAATGAAAAGAGCTGGGTGCTGCTTTTTGTGGCGAGGGAGCTTGCTCCCGCTCGGCGGCGAAGCCGTCGTAAACCTGCCGACGCGGTCTGCCTGACACAACCGGGTGAATGGCCTTGGGGCTGCTTCGCAGTCCAGCGGGAGCAAGCTCTCTCGCCACAGGGGGATGTGTCGGCAGCTATACCGCCGCGGAGCCCACCCGTCCCTTGCGCAGCGCATCGATCACCGCTTCCTTCGGCCCATCCGCCACGATTCGCCCGTTATCCAGCACCACCAAGCGGTCCACCAGACTCAGCATTGAGGTGCGGTGGGTGACCAACAGCACGGTCTTGCCCTGGACATGGGTGTGAAGTTTCTGCCGCAAGGTATCTTCGCTGCTGTTGTCCATGGCGCTGGTGGGCTCGTCCAGCAACAGGATCGGCGGATCGAGCAGCAGCGCGCGGGCCAGCAGCACGGCCTGGCGCTGGCCACCGGAGAGCAACTGCCCGCGCTCGCCCACCGGGCGGTCGAAACCTTGTGGATGCTGGCGGGCCAGTTCGGTAACGCCGGTCAGCTCCGCCACTTCCAGCATGCGCGCGTCGCTGATATAGCGGGCGCCGAGGGTGAGGTTGTCGCGCAGGCTGCCGGCCAGCAGCGGCAGGTCATGGGCGACATAGCCGATCTGCTGCCGCAAGTCGGCGACGTCCAGTTGCCGCAAATCCAGCCCATCGAGCAGCAGTTGGCCTTCCTCCGGTGCGTAAAAACCCATCACCAGGCGCGCCAGGGTGCTTTTGCCCGAGCCGCTGCGGCCGATGATCCCGACCCGTTCGCCAGCCTTGAGGCTGAAGCTGATGTCGGCCAGCGCCGGGGTGTCCTGGCCGTTGTAGTGGAAGGTCACGCCGCTGACGTCCAGGGCGCCCTGCAACTGAGTGCGGTCCAGCGGGCGCTGTTTGGCATCGCGCTCCTGGGGCAACGCCATCAGGGCATCGGTGCTGCGCATGGTGAGCTGGGCTTGCTGATAGCGGGTAATCAGCCCGGCGATCTGGCCCAGCGGCGCCAGCACGCGGCTGCCGAGCATGTAGGTCGCCACCAGCGCGCCGACGCTGAGGTTGCCGGCGATGATGCTGTAGACGCCGGCGACGATGGTCGCCATGCCCGCCAGTTGCTGCAGAAAGAGGGTGCCATTGGTTGCCAGCGCCGACAGGTTGCGCGCATGGCTGTCGAGGCGGGTGAGGGCGCCGTGGGTGCTTTCCCATTGATGCTGGCGCTCGCTTTCGGCGCTGCAGGCCTTGAGGGTTTCCAGGCCGCCGAGGGTTTCGATCAGCAGTGCCTGGCGCTGGGCGCCGAGGGCCAGGCTTTTCTGCACGGTGTCGCGCAGGCGGGCCTGGATGATCATGGCGAAGACAATGGTGATTGGAAACGCCACCACTGGAATCACCACCAGCCAGCCGCCGAGCAGGCCGATCACCACCAGCATCAGCAGGGCGAAGGGCAGGTCGATCAGGCTGGTGAGGGTCACGGCGGTGAGGAATTCGCGCAGGCCCTGGAAGTCGTGGATGCTCTGGGCGAATCCGCCGATGGTCACGGGCTTGGCTTTCATCGC
Organism: Pseudomonas sp. SWRI154; assembly: GCF_014268645.1. Lineage (NCBI taxonomy): Bacteria > Pseudomonadati > Pseudomonadota > Gammaproteobacteria > Pseudomonadales > Pseudomonadaceae > Pseudomonas > Pseudomonas sp. SWRI154. Next base: position 4,188 of record NZ_JABWQW010000028.1, on the reverse strand, counting down.
CATGCCGGTGATGCGTTCGAACAGGGTGGCGGAGAGAATTACATCGGTTTTCTTGCCGGCGGTGTCCAGCAGATGGGCGCGAACCACCCGCAGTACCAATTCGAACCCGGTGCCGATCAGCAGCCCCACGGCCAGTACCCATAGCGTCGACGTAGCCTGGTTCGGTACCACGCGGTCGTAGGTCTGCATGACGAACAGCGGCACCATCAGGCCCAGCAGGTTGATCAGGAAACTTGCCAGGATTGCGTCGCTGTACAACCAGCGCGACAGTTTCAACGTGTCGCGAAACCATGCCTCGACCCGCGGCACCAAGGGCGCGCGCAGGTCTTCGAGTTCATGGCGTGGCCGGGCGAAGAGTGCCTGGCCACTGTAGTCGGCGGTCAGTTCCTGGCGACTGACCCATTGCTCGCCGCCATCGGCTTCGCTGGGCAGGATCAGCGCCTGGCCGTCCTCGCCCCAGCGCCGCAGTATCGCGCAGCGACCTCCTGCCAGGATCAGCATGACCGGCAAGTTGAGCGCGGAAATATCGTTCAGGTCGCGACGCAACAGTCGCGCCTGCAAACTGGCCCGGGCCGCTGCGCGAGGCAGCAGGTCCAGGCTCAAGCGTTGGTGCGCCATAGGCAGCCCGGCGCTGAGGCTGGCGCGACTGACGGTCGCGCCATGGAGTTTGCAGAGGATCAACAGACCGTCCAGCAAGGGATCATCGAAGTTCAGGCGCGGGTCGGCGCCGGGGATTACCGGTTCCATGCGGGTCATGCTGATCACTCCCACTGGATTACTTCAGTTCCGGCAACCGCGCCTGGTTCTGGACCTCGGTTTGGGCGACCGCGTCGGCTGGCAGCACGATCCGTTGTTTTTGCAGCAGCAGGCCCATGTTCGCCAGCACCCGGTACATCGAGTATTCCTCGGTGTAGCGCACCTCGGTGTAGCGACGGTTGGCGTTGTACAGCTCGTTTTCACTGTCGAGCAGATCGAGCAGGGTCCGCTGGCCGAGGCCAAACTGATCCTGATAGGCGGCGCGCACACGGGCGGTGGTGTCGGCGTACTCGCGGGCGGTCGGGGTCTGCTTGCGGGCATTGAGCATCGCGTTCCAGGCCAGGCGCGTGTCTTCATTGAGCTGGCGCAAGGCGTTGTTGCGAATGTCCATGGCCTGGTTGATCTGATGGGCGTTCGAGGCCAGCCGCGCCTTGTCGCTGCCGCCGCGGAACAGGTTGTAATTCATCACCACGCCGAGCCGCCAGTTGTTGTCATGGCCCTCTTCACCGCCGAGGTTGTTGTTGGCGCCCACCGCCGCTTCGGCATCGAAGCGCGGGTAGAAAGGCGACTTCGCCACTTCGTACTGGCTCTCGGCGGACTGCACCTCGGCCTGTGCCGATTTCAGGTAAGGGTTGTTGTCGACCATGCTTTGCTGGGCTTCGCGCAGGTCGGCGGGAAGTTCGCCTTTGGTCGAGGGCGGCGCTTCCAGCTCATCGGGCATGCGCCCGACCACGCTGTAGAAGTTCGCCTCGGCATCGGCGAGGTCGACTTGGGCGGTGTCGTAGTTGTTTTCCGCCAGGGCGCGACGGGCATTGGACTGGTCGGAGTCGGCGGTGCTGCCAACGCCCCGCTCGGTGCGCAGGCCGATCTGATCGTTGACCCGCAGGTGCGCTTGCAGATTGTTCTTGGCCAGGGTCACCAGTTCGCGACGCTTGAGCACTTCCAGATACACCTCGATGGTGCGCAGGGCCAGGTCCTGGGCGGTGCCCTGGGCGTAATAGGCTCGGGAGTTGACCACGCCTTTGGTGCGCTCCACTTCATTGGCGGTGTTGAAACCGTCAAAAATCATCTGCCGCAGGCGCAGCTCCGACTGGGTGTAGGTCAGGATGTTGGTGTGGTGGTTGCCCAATGCCCGGGTGTTGGTGTTATCGCTGTAGCCGCGGCCATAACCGGCGTTCAAATCCAACGATGGGAAAAAGCCCCCCCTGGCGACCTTGACGTCTTCATTGGCCGACAAACGGCTGTCCACCCGTTGCGCCAGTTCGGGGTGGGTCGCGATGGTGCTCTGGATCGCTTCGGTCACGGACATGGCCTGTACCTGAGAAGAGCAGGCCATGGCCAGTAAAACCGCGCTGTAGAGGGGAGTAAGAACGCGCATGGGGAGCATCTCCTGAGGTCTGTTGTGCTTCGTTGTCGCCAGAATATTGACGTTTAAAAGATCAAAACCGTTTCAACCTTGTAACAACACAGCTAAGAACATCCTGAGGAAAACCTAAGAAGAATTTCTCATAAGCTTTATGCCGAAAAAAACTTATGTGCTCTGAGAAATCCAGCACATTGTTCAAAGCGAAAGCCGCGGAAGATAAGGGTTCTGACGACTTTTAGGCGTCAATAAAAAGTTCCATACAAATTTTGAAACATAGTGAAGGCGTGCAAAAAGGTTGAGCGGAGAGGTGGTTTTAAGCGACAGTTTTTTGTCATTGTGGCGAAAGGCTAGCGCTTTGGACCTTCGCGAAAGCTGGCAGATTTTCCAGATTCTGACGGTAACCTGAGCACGCATTCTTCACCCAGACAGGTGCCGACTGCGGTTGGCAGCGGAGGGAATGCACATGGCAGCGCTCATCGGTACCGTCAGCAAGGTGGTCGGGCAGGTTTTCGCGGAGGCTGCCGGTGGGCTGCGGCGCCCCCTGGTCGAAGGCGATCGGCTGTATGCCGGCGAACATCTGATCACCGGGGCCGAAGGCGCAGTGGCCGTGCATTTGCAAAACGGCCAGGAATTGACTCTGGGCCGCGAGAGCAACCTGAGCCTGACCCCGCAATTGCTCGCCAACCAGGCGCCTCATGTCGACACGCCTGACAGCGCGGCGCCGACCGATGCGCAACTGACCGATGTGCAAAAGCTGCAGCAGGCCATCGCCGCCGGTGCCGACCCGACCCAGACGGGCGAGGCCACGGCTGCGGGCGCCGAGGGTGGCAACCCGGGCGGAGTGGGCGGCGGGCACAGCTTTGTATTGCTGGAAGAAGTCGCCGGGGAGGTTGATCCGCTCATCGGCTTTCCAACCGCCGGCTTCAACGGGATACCGGAGTTTCCCCAGCTGGAATTGGCCGCTGAGCCGGATGGCGACGGCGACGACGCTGCCGTACCGCCGGTAACGCCCGAGACGCCGGATAATCCCGTCACCCTCGACGGCCTGACCGTCGATGGCGGCGAACTGACCGCCCACGAGGCCAGCCTCGCCGACGGCACGGCGAGCAACCCAGGCGCCTTGGTACAAAGCGGTACGTTCACCCTCTCGGCCCCCGACGGCCTGAGCAGCCTGAGCATTGGCGGCCTCAGCGTGATTGCCGGAGGCGTGCCCACGGGTTTCCCGCAATCCATCACCTCGGCACTGGGCAATACGCTGACCATCACCGGCTATAACCCCGCGACTGGCGTGGTCAGCTACAGCTACACCCTGACCGACAATGAAACCCATCCGACGGGCGACGGTGCCAACAGCATCAGTGAGCAATTTCCCGTGGTGGCGGTCGATACCGACGGTGATACGGCCACCGGCACCCTGGACGTCAACATCACCGACGACGTGCCCCAGGCAATCGATGACAGCCACGCCAGCACCGCATCGGAAACGCTCGTCAGCCTCACCGGCAACGTCTTGCCCAATGATCATCAGGGCGCGGATCGCATTCCCACCGGCCCAGACAGCGGCCCGATCATCGGCGGCACCTTCACCGGCACCTACGGGACGTTGGTCCTCAACCCCAACGGCACGTATACCTACACGCTGAACACCAGCGACCCGCAATTCGTCGCGTTGCACGGCGGCGGCAGCGGCACTGAAACCTTCACCTACACCCTGACCGACGCCGATGGCGACACCAGCACCGCGGACCTGGTGCTGCAAGTCCATAACAACGACGACCCGGTGATCATCACCGGTCTCGACACCGACGGCGGCGAGCTGACGGTGCAAGAGAAAAACCTCGACGACGGCAGCAGCCCCGACGCTTCGGCGTTGACCCAGAGCGGCACCTTTACCGTGACTGCGCTGGACGGCGTGCAAACCCTGAGCGTCGGCGGTATCAACGTGGTCAGCGGTGGCGTCGCCGCCGGTTTCCCACAATCGATCACCACCGCGCTGGGCAACACGCTGACCATCACTGGCTTCAACGCCGCCACTGGCGTGGTCAGCTACAGCTACACCTTGCTCG
>NZ_JABWQW010000027.1:0-82439 GCF_014268645.1 Pseudomonas sp. SWRI154 | reverse complement strand
GAAGCCATTGCGCCAAACACCGCTCCGGTTAGCACCATCGTCAGCGACGTCAACGACACCACCACCGTGACGCTGACCGCCACACCGACCGTCAACGAAAACGGCACCATCACCTACACCGCCACTTTGACTGGTGCCGATGGCAAACCTGTCACCGCACAGAACGGTCCGGTCACCGTCACCCTCGACAGCGGCAAGACCATCACCATCGCTGCCGGCGCAAGTTCAGGCGTACTGGACGTAGCCGTCGGCAACGACATCTACACCGGCGCGCCGTCCATCACCGAGTCGATCAAATCGGCCTCCGGTGGCAACCTCGAAGCCATCGGCGTCAATAGCGCCGTCGTGTCGACGGTCGTGGGCGACACCGTGGACAACACCACCGTCAGCATCACCGGCAGCTCATCGGTCACCGAAGGCCAGTCGGCTACGTACACCGTCAGCCTGACAAACCCGGCTCAAACCGAAGTGACAGTGAAGATCGTCTACAGCGGCACCGCCGCCGATGGCTCGGACTTCACGGGTGTGTACACCGTGAAAGTGCCTGCCAACGCCACCAGCGCCAACTTCAACGTGGCAACGCTGGATGACAAGATCACCGAAGGCACAGATAACTTCGTGGTCAAGATTGACTCGGCTACCGGTGGCAACTTCGAACAACTGGCGGTCAGCGGAACGAATGGCAGCGTCAGCACCTCGATCATCGACAACGATGCAGCACCGACGCTTGACCTGGACGCCAACAACTCCAGCGGCAAGACCGGTGCCGATTACCAGGTGACATTCACCGAAGGCACCACCGGCCCGGGCGTATCGATTGGCGATGCCGACCTGAAAATCACCGACCCGGACAGCACCATGCTGACCGGCGCCACTATCGTGCTGACCAACCGTCAGCCCGGCGATGCGCTGAACCTGGGCAACAGTGTCAACGGCATCAGCATCAACGCCAACAGCACCGACGGCAAGGTCGTCCTGACGCTGACGGGCAATGCGACGCTGGCCGACTACATGCAGCAGATCAAGAACATCAGTTTCATCAACAACAGCGAAGATCCGAGCACCGTGCCGCGTGTCATCACCGTTACAGTGACCGACGGCGCAAGCTACTCCAACACGGCCACCACCACCGTGAACGTGGTCGGAATCAACGATGCACCGGTCGCTACTGGCGGCTCGGTGACCGGTACTGAAGACAAATCGCTGGTCCTCGGTTGGTCGACCTTCGGCGTCAGCGACGTGGACAGTTCCGCTACCAGCCAGGGCGTGAAAATCACCGGGCTGCCCGGCGATGGAAAGTTGCAGTACCTGGACGGTGCGACTTGGAAGGACGTGGCCAACAACCAGACCTTCACCAAGGCCGACATCGACGCCGGCAAGCTGCGCTTCACTCCGGATGCCAATGAATCCGGGGTCGATGGCTACGGCGGCAGCGGCGTTGGCAACAAGCAGGCTGACTACGCACAGATCAAGTTCCAGCCAACCGACGGCCAGGCCCTGGGTAACACCGGCACTGTGAAAATCGACATCACGCCGACCGCGGATGCGCCGTCCCTCAACGTCGCTGGCAACAACATCACGTCCACTGGACTGATCAAGGAAGTCTGGACGGGCCTGTCGGGCCTGGGTACCGATGGCAGCGGGGCGCCGTCCGGCACGCTCAAATCGGTGATCGATGCCGCGGGTACGCCGAACAGCAGCACCAACGTGACCAACGTGCAGTCCGACAGCAACGTCAACCCGGGCACTGCGTCGAAAACCTCGGGCCTGATTTTCCTCGAAGCCGGCAAGACCTACACCTTCAGCGGCACGGGCGATGACAGCCTGCTGGTCACCATTGGCGGCAAAACCGCCGCGGCAATCACTTGGGGCGCGGGCGGCCAGTTGAACGGTTCGTTCACACCGACCGCCAGCGGCTATTACACCCTGGACATCTACCACCACAACCAGACCGGCCCGGGCAGCTATGACGTGAACTTGTCAGTCAACGGCAGCACGCCCGTTGACCTGAGCAGCGCCGGCGTACCGCTCTATACCGGTGTGACCGACCTGGTAAATGCCGGCGTGTCCGTCTCCGACCTGCACGGCACCAATGGCGAAGGCTATTACGACGGCTTCAAGCTCAACGAAGGCGCCGAAGGCGGCAGCGTGAACCTGTCGAAGATCACCACCGTCCTGACCGACACCGACGGCTCGGAAAGCCTGAGCGTGAAGATTGGCGGCATGCCGGAAGGCAGCGTGCTGAGCGACGGCGCAGGCCACACCGCGACCGTGGGCGCCAACGGCGAAGCCTCGGTTTCAGGCTGGAACCTGGGCAACCTCAACCTGACCCCACCGACCTACTTCAACGGCCAGATCAACCTGACCGTGACGTCGACCTCCACTGAAGCCCACGGTGGATCGGCCGTGACCACCGCGCAAATCCCGGTAACGGTGCATCCGGCGGTCTACAGCGCTGCGACTGCCACTTCCGGCAGTGACAACGTTACCGGCACCGACGGCAACGACATTGTGGTCGCCGACATCGGTGGGCTGACCGTGGTGCCGGGCGTCAACTACAACATCGCCTTCATGGTCGACAGCTCCGGCAGCATGAGCGACTCGTCCATTGCAGCGGCGAAGGCCTCGCTGACTTCGGTGTTCAACACCCTCAAGCAGAGCCTGGGCAGTAACTCCGGGACGGTGAATATTTTCCTGGCGGACTTCGACAGCCAGGTGAACAGCACGGTCTCGGTCAACCTCAAAGACTCAAACGCCTTGACCTTGCTCAAGGGCCTGCTCGATTCGATGGTGTCCGGTGGCGGTACCAACTATGAAGACGTGTTCAAGACCACGGCGAACTTCTTCAAGAGTACCGAAGCCCTGAACAATACCGGGGCGAAGAACCTCACGTATTTCATTACCGACGGCAAGCCGACCTACTACCAGACCGAAGAACAGGGCAACCCAACGCTCTACGGCACCGTCAAGCTCGATGACGTCCTGAGCGCGGCCAACTACAGCGCTGGCAAGTACTACACCCAGACGATCGACAGCACGCACAAGTACACCATCTACGAAAACGGCGAGATGTACCTGTCGACCAAAAGCGGCAAGAAATGGATCGACAGCTATGTGGGCACGGTGCATGCCGAGGGCAATGGAACCTTCGAAGTGTCGAAACAGGGCGGCACCGGTTATGGCGACTACTGGAACTATGTAGATTCAGCGGCGGGCTCGACCGATAGCTTCACGCTGCTCAAGGGTTTGAGCACCGTCGAAGCCATCGGCCTGAACAGCGATGTGACCCTGAACGATCTCAAGCCGTACGATTCGGACTCGTCACCACAGACCAACATCGACCCGAACAACCTGGCCAACTCGATCATTGGCCACACCGAAGCGACCCTGCCGGGCGCCGATACGGTCAACGGCGGCGAAGGCAACGACATCCTGTTCGGCGACCTGGTGAGCTTCAACGGCATCGCCGGCGAGGGTTACCAGGCCATCCAGTCGTTCGTGGCCCAGCAAAGCGGCGTGGACGTCAGCAAGGTCACCACCGCCAGCGTGCACCAGTACATCACCGAACACTACACCGCGTTCGATGTGTCCGGCGCACATGACGGCAACGACACCCTGCTGGGCGGCGCCGGTAACGACATCATTTTCGGCCAGGGCGGCAACGACCTGCTGGATGGCGGTAAGGGCAATGACATCCTGCTCGGTGGCAGCGGCAACGACATCCTGGGCGGCGGCAAGGGCAACGACACCCTGATCGGTGGCCTGGGCGGCGATACCTTCGTCTGGAAATCCGGTGACACGGGCACCGACGTGATCAAGGATTTCAAGGCCAGCGACGGTGATCGAATCGACTTGCGTGACCTGTTGCAGGGCGAGACCGGCAGCACCATCGACCACTTCCTGAAAATCAGCACGGTCGATGGCGTGTCTTCTCTGCAGGTCAGCACCACCGGCCAGTTCAACGCGGCCAACGGTGCGGCAGCGGCGCCAGACGTGACGATCAAGCTGGAGGGCAACAACTGGTCGAACATCAACCTGAACTCGCTCATCGCCGGCAGTGATCCAACCATCAAGATCGATCACAACAACAGCTGAACCTGACAGCGTCCCATGCGAGAGAGCCAGCTCCCTCGCATGGGATAAGTGTTCATAATCCCCACAGTTGGCCTATGCTGCCCAGCATGACGCCGCTTCATATATGAGGGATGCCCGATGTTTTATGTGCAACGCGATGCACAAGGCCTGCTGGTGCGCGTCGAAGCCACCGCTTATGCCGAGGCCACCGAGACCTTGCCGGCCGACAACCATGAGATTCAGGACTGGTTCGCCAACCAGGCCGTAGAAAACAGCCTCAAGCAACTCAAGCAAAGCGACCTGGAGATGATCCGGGTACTCGACGACTTGATCCAGGTCCTGACCGCTAAAGGCGTCATCCGCGTCACCGACCTGCCAGCAGCGGCCCAAGCCAAGCTGATGGACCGTAACCAGGCGCGGGAAGCGCTGGGTGGGTTGAGTCGGTTGATCGATGATGATGAGAAAGGGTTGATCTAGCCTGTCACCCAGGCTGACGCCATTCCAAGCAGTACACAGCACCTGTGGCGAGGGAGCTTGCTCCCGCTGTCCTGCGAAGCAGGCCCCTGCATTTCTCCAGGTCGACCACATTGCCCGGTTCTGCGACTGCTGCGCAGCCGAGCGGGAGCAAGCTCCCTCGCCACAGGTTCTGCATCAGCCCGACGCTTGAGCCTCCAGCCGATCCATCGCCCGCTCCACCAACAGGTGCACCCCGTCGGCCATTCGGCTGAGCGCCAGGATCACGCTGCGGCGTGAGCCTTCGACGTCGTCGGCCAGGTCGGCCGCGATGGCGCTGATGGACAACAAGTCTTCGGAGGCATTGGCCAGGAGGGTTTCGGTGTCGATGTCTGGAGAGACCATGAAAAGCTGGGCGGTTTGGGGTTTCCCCGAGGCTTTATCGGTTGGTTTGGGATTGAGGTAGTAGTCGAGGGCGCGTTCTGCGGCTTCGTCGAGTTTTTTGGACTTCGCTGATTTGCCAGAGGTTTTGCCAGGGTTTCCTGGCGGATTTGGAGTTACTTTGAACATGTCGTGAAGCTCCATCTGTAGAGGTGGAACCGACACCGTTCGCTTGCACGCAAATGAGGTGGCAGCTGTACGCAGGTGTGCAAGACCGGGCAGACGGAACCCCGGCAGACTTCTTCTTGCGAAGGAATCTCCCACGCACAACCGCCATAAAGCGCTTGCGCGTCGTCTTTTAACCGGCTTGCACGCCAGTGTCACCGTTTTTTCGGTGACAAACCCAGACTAGCCATGAGGCAGACGCCAGACAAGTTCAGCAAGTTCGCTACAACTTGAAGGAAATCTCCTAGGACCTGCCGCGCACTAGCAGAACACGCCAGCCCCTGTGGCGAGGGAGCTCGCCCCCACAATTGGATCGAGGTACAACCGCAAGAGATAGGTCGGCTCTCAAACCGCCTCGCTTTTGCTTTTGATCTGGAGGCCCCGTTAACCACGCTGGCCGAACGCAGGTATTGCGCAGTGGGCATCCCGGCATGGATGCCGGGATAGCCGCGCTGGCCCATGGATGGGCCTTCGCGGCGGGCCCACGGAGCAATGCCTTCGTTCGGGCATGGCGAGCCTAAGCGAGGCACCGAGTGGTGGGGCAAGCCTTTTTTGCTTACTTTTTTTGGCGTCTGAAAAAAAGTGAGTCGCCGTCAGGGCGAAACCCTAAGTCGCCGTTACCGCAGCAACGACTATGCACTCAATCAGAAGCGTACAAGCCGCCTCACCCCCAACGCCTAGGCTCCCCAACCAACTGCCCCTGCACCCCAAACAACCCCATCTCACGAATCACCGCCAACTCCCCTTGCGTCTCAACCCGCTCGGCAATCAACGGCAGGTCAATGCTATGGGCAGCACGCTGAATGGCCTCGATGAACAAACGCTTATCGCTCTCCTGATCGATGGCCCGGATGTAGCTGCCATCGATCTTCAAGTACGCCAACCCCAACCGCGACAAATTGCCGATCATGCTGAACCGCCCGCCAAAGCGCTGCAGACTCAAGGAGAAACCGAGCTCGCGCAACTGTCGAGTCAATTGCTCCAGCACCGCTTGCTCGGGCAGTTGCTCTTCACCAATCTCCAGGGTCAGGCGCGACCCGAGACTGGCGTGAGCCCGCAGGATCTCAAAGACCTTGCTCAACGCCTGAGGATCGGCCAGGGTTGCCGAGGACAGGTTCAACGCCAGGGATTGTTCATGCCCAGCCATCTGCTTGAGCACCTGCTCGAGCATCAAGCGGTCCAGGCGCGCGGTCCAGCCGAAGCGCTCCAGCCACGGCAGGAAACGCCCGGCGGGAATGGTCTGGCCTTGTTCATCCAACAACCGCGACAGCACTTTGTAATGCAACACCACATCGGTGTCCTGGGCAGCCACCACCGGTTGGAAATACAGCTCGAAGCGCTGGTTGCCCAAGGCCTGGTCAAGCAGGTTGTGCCAGGCATGGTGATCATCGCCGACACTCGCCGACGCGCTGTGATCCAAGCAAGCCCAGCCCGGTTCGCCCTGGCTTTCGGCCTGGGCCAGGGCCTGGTCGCCGAGCTGGAGCACTGCTTGCGGCGAGTCGCCATGAACGAACGGCGCCAGACCGATGGAAGCCACCGAGGCCACGTCGGTCGCGCCGGTGGCGTGCAGGCTAGCCAACGCGGTTTCCAGGCTCTGCGCCAGTTGCAGCGCCTCCTCGCGCACCAGCCCCGGCGCCAGCACCGCGAACTCACCGCCGCGGATGCGTGTCACCAGGTTATGGGTTTCCGGATACCGGGCACATTCACGCAACAGCTGCTCGCCCACGGCCTTGAGCAATTGGTCAGTGCGCTGCCCGCCCAGCCGCTGGTTCAAACCGGCCAGGTCCTTGACCCGTAGCAACAGCAGGTAACCAGAACTGGCCTGCTCTGGATTGCTCACCCGGGCATGCAATTGCATTTCGAAATACCGTCGATTGGCCAGCCCAGTGAGATTGTCCTGGTAGGACTCGACCCGCAGCTTCTCGCTGCGCTCAGCCTGTTCCTGGAACAGTGCCTTGAGCTTCTCGACCATCTGGTTCATTGCTTGCACCACCCGACGCAGCTCTGGGGTGCGCGGCAGCTCCGGAAGGCTGAGGAATTCACGACGGGCGATGGCGTGGGACTGGTGCACCATGTAATCCAAAGGCTTGAGCTGACGACGCAACAGCAAGGCGCCGAGCACCGCGCTCACGGCGCCGCACAGCAGCAACCAACCCAGACTGCCCAGCGCGCTCTGCCACAGTTTGGCAAGGGCGAACATTGGATGGCTGACCACCTCGACCCGCGCCGCCTGTTCCCATCCACGGCTGACGATTGCATCGCCGCCTGCCGGTTCAAGGCCGATAAGCCTGATGAACCATTGCGGGACGCTGCCGGCGTCCGGCGTGCCAGTGCGCTCGGCCAGGGTCTTGTCGGTGGCCACGTCGATCACGCGGATGCTCGCGTAGTAACCGCTGTCGAAGATCGAGCTGACCATCAACTCGACCATCGCCGGGTCGTCGATGTTCGGCGTCAGCGACAGTGCCAGCGCCGTGGCCGCGTCCTGGGCATGGGAGCGCAACTGATTGACGTACTGCGTCCGCGAGCTCTCCAGGCTGACCATGAAGCTGCCGCTGAAGGCAACCACCAGGAACAGACAGATAGCGATCAACAGCTGTTTGAACAAGGACATCTGAGCGCGCGCTCCTAGTTAGTCGTCTCGACCGGAAAACCTTCGGCCTGCATTTTTTTCAACACATCCTGCCACCGGGACAGGCGCTTGGTGTCACCCACTTTCTTGTTGCCCTTGGCGCCCGGCAGCCACAGCCCTTCGGCATTGAAAGAGTAGACCGGGAGCAAGTCGGTTCGCTGGCTGGCCGGCTGGATGCCGTCAATCAGGCTGTCGAGCACCAGCGGCATAGCGTCGGGGGTGGCGTAATAGGTGAGCACCATGTGCGCACGGTTCTGCCGCAACGCCTTGACGTAGGTGATGCGCAGCTTGTCACTGGACACTCCGAGGTGACGCAGGCTGAAATACTTGGCGATGGCATAGTCTTCACAATCGCCGGCGCCCTTCCACAGGGCCTGGATCGGAGTTTCCCAATAGTCGACCTCACGCCACAGGTCGATGTCTTCCACGTAGCGCACCTGTTTGTTGAAAAACAGATTCACTACCTTGAGCTGTTCCAGCTCGGGAATCTGTTTCTGGGTCGCCAGCAATTGCTGCCACGCGTCGATCCGCTGCTGCCCTTCGCCCAACGGTCCATATAACGCTTGCGCCCGCCGGCTGATCTGCGCAAAGTCCCAGTCGGCTCGCAAGCCGCCCAGCATCAGGCCGGCCAGCAGCAATGCCGTACACAGCCAGCGCAAGGACCTGAGGACCGGGAAAGGTGCAGCCAAGGGAAATAAGTCCGAAAAGGGCCGTTGGAAAATTCGTTGGATGGTGAAGCCTGGCCCGGCAAAAGACAATGGCAGGTTGCAATCACCACAAGCAGGCTAAACTTTAGTTCAGGAACCGGGGCCGCGAGGTTTTGACGGCTTGGCAATCTGTAACTAATGTTGGCTTGGATCCAATTTCGTTACTACCAGTCAGGGTGTTGTCGTGACGCAGAAGCCCAAACCGTTAAGCACAATCCAGGTCAACGGACCTATTCCCGCAGCCCAGGCCCGCGCAGTCATCGAAAGCTCCCTGCGCGAAGCCATTCTCGACGGCCGCCTGCCCAGTGGCACCGCGTTGCGCCAACAGGAGCTGGCCGACCTGTTCGGGGTCAGCCGCATGCCGGTGCGCGAGGCATTGCGTCAGCTCGAGGCGCAATCATTGCTCAACGTGGTCCAGCACAAAGGCGCGGTGGTGGCTCCGCTGATCACCAGCAGTGCGGTCGAGACCTACGCCTTGCGTTCGGTCCTGGAAAGCTTCGCCCTGCGCCTGTCCGTTCCGCTGCTCGACGACAACGACCTGGCCATGGCCGCCCACTACATCGAGCAACTGGAGGTGCAAACCGACTACGGCGAGATCGCCAGGCTCAACCGGTTGTTCCACATGTCGCTTTACCACCGGGCGCCCAACGCCAAGCTGCTTGACCTGATCGAGCACGAGCTCAACGAAGAAGAACGCTTCCTGCGTTTTCATCTGTCGTCCATGGGCCTGGGCAAGCTGACCCAGGACGACCATCGCGCAATGCTCGCCGCCGCGGCAGCCAAAGACATCGTGCAAACGGTTTATCTGCTGGAAAATCATCTGGAAAAAGCATCGGTCACCATGCGCCGATACCTGAACCAGTAAACGAACCGCTCCCCTGCGCGCCGGCCTTCAAGCCGGCGTAGCACTTTCTTACATATCCTTCCTACAGCCCAGATTGCCCGCCCGACACGGCCTCACCGCTGCGGCGCTCCGTCTCGACATCAGTTCAATGGAACTGCTATCGATTTGGGCTCACTCTTGCGTTTGTCGATTCGAAAAAAAGACCTTAAGAAGTCAGCGCCTGGCTGCAAGCCAAGCGAATCGAAACCACCTCGCAAGGAGCGTCGCCCACTGGCGGAAAGACCCGGAAGTCCGACCGGTTTCCCGCCCATAAAACCCCAACTTCTTTATTCCCCCGATCCCTGAAGTGCTCCGAGCGAGGCATTCGTTCGAACCATTCGATTCTGATAGTTATAAATCGGAAGGAGCAACTTCGCCCCAATAAAACTTATAGCGAAAGTTTTAATTAGCCTCTTCGCGCCCAATAAATACCCAACTTTAAATAATTGGAAAATAACTTGCGAACCCTTTGATACATGTACTAACTTTTTATTTGTCGAGTTGCTATCGACCTCTCCAGCGCTTGGCAAACCACGCCAGACAACGGCACAACAGAGCGAAGCGCGCGCCAACAAGCATTATCAAGAAAACATGGATTCCGGTTCAGGTCCCCGCTCGCCCTGACAAACAAGGCGAGCAACTTCCGGACAAACATCATTGACGAGGACGTTTCAATGCAGCCAACCAAAGAGCAACTTTCCCTAAAAAAGCACGAACTTGGCCAGCACCCGGTCTTTTCTGAAATAACATCAATCGACCTGTTGCGTCGCTTTATGGAAAGTCATGTTTTCGCCGTATGGGATTTCATGTCCTTGACCAAACGCCTGCAACGGGAACTGACCTGTACTCATCTACCGTGGCTGCCGCCGGCCGACCCGCATGCGGCGCGCCTGATCAACGAAATCGTCTTGGGTGAAGAGTCCGACGACCGTCCCGGCGCGGGCTATTGCAGTCATTTCGAACTGTACCTGGACGCCATGCGCGAGGTCGGCGCGGACACCCGGGCGATTGAGCAATTTATCGCTCTGCAACAAGAGGGCGTCAGCCCGGAAACTGCGCTGGACAGCGTCGAGGTAGAACCGGCCGCGGCGCGCTTCGTGCGCCAGACCCTGCATACCGCGCTTCATGCCCCGGCCCACAGCGTGGCCGCCGCATTCGTGCATGGTCGCGAAAGCGTCATCCCGCAGATGTTCCAGCGGATGCTGGACGCTTGGGGCATTGGCCTGGATCAGGCACCAACGTTTCGTTATTACCTGCAACGGCATATCGAGGTGGACTCCGAAGACCACGGCCCGGCGGCCGAAAAGCTGCTGGCACGGCTGATCAATGGCGACCCGCAGCGCGAGCACGAAGTCCTGACCGCCGCCCTCGCTGCCGTCCACAGTCGCACGGCGCTGTGGGATGGCCTGCGCCTGAGCATGACCCAGGCCGTTGCGCAGGTGACGCCATGAACGCCATTCAATATCAGTCCTTCGCCGATGCCTGGGAGAGCCGCGCCACGATCCGCACCCGTCCGCGGCGCCGGGTCGAAGACGACGACAAGCTGATCTTTCCCATGAGCCGCCAACCCATGGTGCACAGCCAGACCTTCCTGAGCCATTGCCCGCATCTGCGTGATTTTGTCCTGGTGCAAAGCCTCTACAAATTCATCAACGATGTGGTGATTTTTGAAACGGAGCTGGTGGACCACACCGCCCGACGCATCGCCAAGAACCGCTTCGGTATCGAGTTTCCGTTTGCCTGTCGCTACGACGCGATGACCGTGGTGGTGGATGAGGATTACCACGCACTGGTGGCGATGGACTTCATGCAGCAGACCATCGACATGACCGGTATCGCGCCGATCTCGTTGCCCCAGCAGATCGAACTCAGCCGGGCGATTCCGGCCACGCTGGCGCGAGCGCCGGAGCACCTGCTCAGCGCTGTGGAACTGATTTGTATCGCCATCGCCGAGAACACTGTGACCAACGACGTGGCGGCGTTTGCCCGGGACGATTCGGTCAAGGCCTCGATCAAGGGATTGATGGCCGACCACCTGCTGGACGAGGGCCGGCACTCGGGCTTCTGGACGCGGCTGGTGCAGATCTACTGGCGCACCGCACCCGAAGAGGACCGCGAGGCGATTGCCCGGTTGATGCCTGGTTTCATCGCCGAGTACCTGGCCAGCGATCTGCAACAGGCGTTCGATTTCGAGTTGATCACGCACCTGCCCATCGACGAATCGGCGCGCCAGTCGCTGCGTGAAGACGCTGCCGCACTGGCCTACCCCATCAATCGTTTTCACCCACTGGTGGGCAACATCACGCGTTTCTTTCGCGGCAGCTCGATGCTGGCTTCACCGTGTGTGCGCGATGCCCTGGCCGACTACTTGACCCCATGAGGACCTTCCAATGAGACGCCTCGAAATTGCTGTGTCTGGCAAGAGCCAGGCCATGGCCGAACTGGCCCTGGAACTGGAACTGCACGGCCACGGTGTCGTGGATGCGCAAGCACTGGACGGCCACGGCGCGATCGACTTGTTGATCGACGACGGTACGGTGCCGTGTGCCCTTGAGGCCCGTGTTTGTCTTCAAGTACGGGTGATGCTCCAGGCCGTGCCCGGCCAGGCCTTGCCGCAGCCGGTGGTGCTGTTTCGCGACGGTGCGCAACGGCTGTTGGCCCAGGAACGAATCACTGCGCATTGCGACGGCAACGGCCAGTCTTTGCGCCTGCACGCCACGGCAGCGGTGGTGGAGCATGGCGCGCGGCTGGTCAGCCGGTTATCCCGTGAGGAAACCGGCTTCGATCAATGGGCGACGGAACCGAGCGACCCTATCGACCAACCGCTTCACGGGCTCGACGCGCTGGAGCCGCTGGCCTTCGAACACCGCCTCAATCAGTCCGCGGTGCCTTGGCTGCTGGCGGCCTCGGAGGTGCCGGTGATGCACAACATCGAGCAGCGCATGCTCAATGACGCGAAGCACCCTGCGTTGTGGGTCAACGACCACGTCATCGACTACAAAGCCTTGCGCAATACCGTGCTGCAGTTGCAGCAATCGATACTCGCCAGCCTGCCGAAAACAATCGGCCGCCCACAGGTGATCGGCGTTTGCCTGCCCAAGTCGGCACAGCTGTATGCCGCGATCCTGGCGGTGCTGGGTTGCGGGGCGGTGTACCTGCCACTCGACCCGCAACATCCGGTGCAGCGTCGACGCTTCATCCTGGAAAACGCCAAGGCCGACCTGTTGCTGCATGACGGTGACGACGAACTGGGCGAGTCTGCAATACCGACGCTGGATGTCCGCCGACTGCCTTCGGCCAAGCCGGGCTTGCCAGCCTCGACAATCCGCCGCGTGGTGAATGCCGATGAACCGGCTGTGGCGATCTACACCTCCGGCACCACCGGCCAGCCCAAAGGCGTGCTGCTCAGCCACCGCAACCTCAGTCATTTCTGCGCCTGGTACGCCAACCATGTCGGGTTGCAACGCGACAGCCGTGCGTTGCAGTTTTCCACCATCAACTTCGACGCCTCATTGCTGGACATCTTGCCGACATTCATCCTGGGCGCGCTGCTGGTGGTGCCCAGCGAAGATCAGCGCCGCGATCCGCAACAGCTGGTGGCGTTGATTCGTGAGCAGCGCATCAGCCATGCCTTCCTGCCGCCCGCGCTGCTGAGCGTCATGCCCCTGGGCGCACCGTTGGGGCTAACACACTTGGTCACCGGCGGCGATGTCTGCGAACCCTTCGTCATCGAGCAGTTGGCGCCGCAGTGCCGCTTCCACAATATCTATGGCCCGACCGAAACCACCGTGCTGGCGACCACTCGGCAATTCGCCGTGGGGGATAACAACCGCAACCTGGGCGCTCCCATCACCAACGCGCGGATGCTGATTCTGGATGAACATCTGCAACCGGTCGCACAAGGCACGCCCGGCGAACTGTATATCGCTGGGCCGGGGGTCGGCCTGGGGTACCTGAACGATCCGGCGCTGACCGCCAGCCGCTACCTCGACCTGACGCTGCCTACCGGACAAGCGTTGCGGGTCTATCGCACCGGCGACATCGGCCAGTGGACCGACGATGGGATCGAGCTGTGCGGTCGCCGCGACAACCAAGTGAAGATTCGCGGCTTTCGGGTCGAGCCCGAGGAGATCGAGCATTGCTTGCGCGACAGTCAGCTGTTCCGTCAGGTGGCGGTGGGGGTCGATGAGCGCCGGCGGGTCCTGGCGTTCCTGGTGAACCCCGTGGACACAGAGCCCGGCGCGGCGCTCCAGGCCCTGCGCGAGCACGTGCAGGACACGCTGCCCAGCTACATGCACCCGGCGGCTTACATCGAACTGCCCAGCCTGCCCTACACCAGCAATGGCAAGATCGATCGTCGGGCGCTGCTGGCAACGGCGGGCTCCGTCCAAGTCGGCAGCCAAGGGCGCCAGCCGCAAAACGCAGTGCAAACCCAGCTCCAGCAGCTATGGGCCGAGCTGTTGGAATTGCCGGCCGAGGACATCGCCACTGACGAGAGCTTTTTCAACCTTGGTGGGCATTCGATCCTGCTGTCGCAATTGCTGCTGAGCATTCGCCAATCGTTCGGCCGCAGCCTGTCGATCAATCGCTTCATCGAAGCGCCGACGTTGATCACCCTGGCGAAGTTGCTCGACGGCCCGGAGCAAAGCGGCACCGCCACCCTCAGCCCCCAAGCGTTCATCGATGCCGAGGCCGAACTCAACCTCGATCCGCTGCCCATCAGCCAATGCGGTGACGTGCACAAAGTAGTCGTGACGGGCGCCAACAGTTTTCTCGGCGTGCACATCGTCGAGGCCTTGCTGGCATGGGGCGCCACCGAGGTGGCATGTCTGGTGCGCGAATCCGCCGGGCAAAGCGCCGCCGAACGTTTCACCCAGGCCCTGCGCGACAACCAGTTGGAGCATCTGGACCTGAGCCGGGTCAGCGTCTATGCCGCCGACATCACCCAGCCGCAACTGGGCTTGCCGGACGACATCTACCTGCGCATCGATAGCACGTTCGGCGCGTTGGTGCACAATGCCGCCCACGTCAACCATGTGCTCGACTACGAGTCCCTGGCGCGGGACAACGTCGAGCCGATCTTCGAATGCCTGCGCCTGTGCGAAGGGCGCAGCAAGAAGATCTTCAATTTCGTCTCGACGCTGTCGGCTTCCAGCGCATTGGATGCCGATGGCCAGGTCTTGGAGCAGCCGGCGGCCAAGACCCCACCGATCTACATCAAGAATGGCTACAACCTGTCCAAATGGGTCGGCGAGCGGATCCTGCAACGGGCGCGGGATCTTGGCGCGTGGGTCAATCTGTTCCGGCCTGGCAACATCAGTTTCAACAGCCAGACCGGCGTCTGCCAGCCCCACAAGAACCGCTTGATGCTGATGCTCAAGGGCTCGATCCAGCTCGGCCAGGTGCCGGACCTGTCGCTCAATTTTGACTTGATGCCGGTGGACTTCCTGGCTCGCTTCATCGCCTTCCACGCCAGCCGCTACCAGCCAACGCAAGCGGTGTTCAACCTGCACAACCCCGAGCCCCTGAGCTGGGACGCCTATGTGGCGTCGTTCCGCGACAGTGGTCGGGAGTTTTCCCTGGTCAGTGTCGCTGACTGGCAACGACAGCTGGTGCGGGTCGACACCGACAACGCGCTGTTCGGCGTGCTGGGTTTTTACCTCAACGGTTTCGAGGAAGACATCGGCGACATCTCGCTCATCCGCCATGACAACGCCCGCTCCGGCGTGCGGCAGATGGGCGCCTGTTACCCGGAAAAATCCCAGGCCCTTCTACGCCGTGGCGCTGATTACCTCAAGGCCATCGATTTCATCTGAAGCAACCCAACCCAATCCAACGCAAGGAGCAAGACCATGAGTGCATTCCAACCCGACACCCTGATCAAGAACCCCCACGCCTGCCATGTGGAAAGTGCGATAGAAATACCCGCCGATGCGGCTCGCGTGTGGGACGTGGTGGGCGATTTCGGCGGGTTCAACCGATTCATCCCCGCGCTGGCGCGCATCGAAATGACCGGGGAAGGCGTGAGATCCCTGCGCAAGAAGTTTTTCGTCGACGGACAGAACCTGGTCGTCGAACAACTCAACAGCTACGACGACCAGGCCATGCACATGACCTGGACGCTGATCTACAACACCCTGGGCATCGACAACCTATGGGCGGCCATGCGCGTCGAACCCCTGGCGGACCACCGCTGTCGCGCCACCTGGACCATCATCGCCGACCACACCGATGCTCACACTCCGTCGGGCTTCAGGGATTTCCTGCAAGGGTTCGCCGATGACGCGATGGGGAATGTGAAGAGAATGTTCAGCTAATCCCTGTGGGGCTTACTCACAGCCCGTGGCGAGGGAGCTTGCTCCCGCTCGACTGCGCAGCAGTCGCAAAACCGGCCAATGCGGTCCGCCTGCAAGAATGCAGGGGGCCTGCTGCGCAGGCCAGCGGGAGCAAGCTCCCTCGCCACAGGGGATTGGGTTGGCTTGCGACTGGAATCAGATCTTGAAGCTGTCCACCAGTTGCTTCAACCGGTTGGCCTGTTGTGACAAGGCATCGCAATCCTTCAGGGTTTCGTTGAGGTTGGCGACGCTCTGCTGGTTCAGCAGGTTGATGTGGCTGACGTCCATGTTGAGGGTTTCCACCACGGCGGTCTGTTCTTCGGTCGCGGCGGCGACCGATTGGTTCATGCCGTCGATTTCGCCAATGCGCTGCGTCACGCTGACCAGGCGCAGGCCGGCCTGGTTGGCGACTTCCACGCTTTCTTCGCTGGAGACCTGGCTGGCATTCATCGTGGTCACGGCTTCGCGGGAACCGACCTGCAGCGAGGTGATCATCTTGTGAATCTCTTCGGCGGATTCCTGGGTGCGGTGCGCCAGATTGCGCACCTCATCGGCCACCACCGCAAACCCACGCCCGGCTTCACCGGCACGGGCCGCTTCGATGGCGGCGTTCAGGGCCAGCAGGTTGGTTTGCTGGGAGATGCCCTTGATCACGTCCAGGATGTGACCAATGTTGTCGGTGCTGGCGTTCAGGGTTTCGATCTGGGTGCACGACAGGCTGATTTTCTGCGACAGCTCGGTCATGGCCTGAATGGTTTTTTCCACCACCTGGCGACCGTCATCCGCCTGCTCGCTGGCGCCGCTGGCCTGTTGCGAGGCATCGGCGGCGTTGCGGGCGATTTCCTGGGTCGCAGCGCCGAGCTGATTGATCGCCGCAGCTACGCTGTTGGTGCGCGCGCTCTGCTCATCCGAGCCGACAAGCGAGGCGTTGGACGAAGTCATGACCCGTTGCGACAGATCATGCACTTGGCGGGTAGCGGAAGACACTTCGGCAATCGAGGCGTGGATACGTTCCACGAACTGGTTGAACGAGCTGCCCAACACGGCGAACTCATCCTTGCCCTGCACGACCAGACGCCGGGTCAGGTCGCCTTCGCCCTGGGCGATGTCCTGCATGGCGCGGCCCATGGTGGTCAGCGGACGCATCAACACCTGGATCAACAAGCTCAGCAGCAACGCGATCGCCGCCACCGCGACAAACATCGCGATCAGCGCGGACGTACGGAAGTGGCTCAGCGGCGCGTAGGCCTTGGCCTTGTCGATCGACAGGCCGATGTACCACTCGGCGTTCGGCAAACCGGCGACCGGGGTGAACGACAGGATGCGGTCCTGCCCGTTCAGCTCGACTTCCTGGACGCCCTTGCCGATGCGCACTGGCGTGCCGGGGTAGATGTCCTTGAGGTTTTTCATCACCTGGTCTTTGTCCGGGCTGACGATGACTTGGCCATCGCCGCTGACCAGGAAGGCGTGACCAATGCCGCCGAAATCCACGGAGTTGATGATCTTCACCAAGGTTTCCAGGCTCAGGTCGCCGCCCACCACGCCGAGCAGTTCGGCGTTGTGCTTGACCGGCAGGGCGATGGTCACCACAAGGCCACCCACTGCCGCCAGATAGGGCGGGGTCAGCATGGTTTTATCGGCGGCCACCGCCTGTTTGTACCAAGGACGCTGACGCGGGTCGTAACCGTCGGGCATCTTGGCGTCCGGCCGCTGGGTGAAGACACCGGTGTTCTGGCCTACGTAAGTGAACTGGAAATTCGAGGTCAACGCCGGTTGATCGACCAACCCTGGCAAATCGGCGGCAGCGCCCTGGTGGGCAATGTTCTGCGCCAGGTTTTCCAGCACCAGGACCCGGCCGGTCATCCAGTTCTGAACGCTGCTGGCGGTCAGGTCACCGGATTGCTCGATAGAAGATTCGAGGCTGCGACCGATGGTGTTGCGCTGCAGATAATCGTTGTAGAGCGTGAACAGGGCAAAAGCCAGAACCACCACACCAGAGGCGGCCAAGAGGATTTTGTGGCTGAACTTTAGATTCATGGATGGGGCTTCTTATGCAAAAGTGAGGGTGCATTCGGGGTTTGCAACGTCCATGTAATAAACGGGCGAGATATAGGATCCGCTCCATTTTGGTGCACGCATACCTCTCTGTCGGCCAGCCCGGGGAAAAAATTAGCCCCTTGTACAATTGTCCGACGAGATGGCACTCGACGATGCCTGGGCCCACAGGCGAACGGTGGTTGCAAATTTGACTGTCCCTGATGACAATGCGACCTATTATCATTTGTGATACCAGGCCGGCGCGTTCATGTCATCTCCCCAGTTTGCCGTACAGGCGCTCTACAGCAGCCATCACGGCTGGCTCCACACATGGTTGCGCAGCCGATTGGGCAATGCCGCCGATGCGGCGGACCTGGCCCAGGACACCTTCGTGCGCCTGCTGCAACGTAGCGAACGCCTGGAACTCAAGACCCCTCGCGCCTTTCTGCGCACCATCGCCCAAGGCCTGGTGATCGACCACTGGCGTCGGGTAGAAATCGAACGTGCCTACCTGGAAACCATCGCGCATTTGCCGGAAGCACAAACGCCCAGTGCCGAAGCCCAGGCGCTGACCCTGGAACTGCTGGAAGCGATTGCCAGGATGCTCGAAGGACTCAAGCCCAAAGTACGCAGGGCGTTCCTGCTCGCCCAGTGCGAAGGTCTGACGTACAAGCAGATTGCTGAACAAATGGGCGTCTCGCTGCGGTCGGTGGAACGCTACGTCGCCGATGCGCTGTACCACTGCTACGTGCTGCGCTATGAAGACTGAACCAGTGCAGGCTCCGCTGGGCCGAGGCCGCGGCCCCTCACAGCAAGTGGTCAAGCAAGCGATCCATTGGCTGCTGCGCCTGCGCAACCATGCCGCCAACCCGGCCCTGCGCCAACAGTGCGAGGCTTGGCGCATCGCTCATCATGATCACGAATTGGCCTGGCAACGGGTGCAATCGCTGCACAGTGAATTGACCGCCAACCTGCGAGCCGTGCCCGGCGCCCACGTCGCCCTCGAAACGCTGGAAACCAGCGCCCAGCGCCTCGGCCGGCGCCAGGCCCTGAAGCTGCTGTCTGGCGTGGCCGTGCTCGGCTGCGCCGCCTGGCTGGGCAAAGACCAGGGATGGCAGCCATGGAGCGCCGACTTCGCCACCGCCACGGGCGAGCGACGCGGCTTCCAATTGCCGGACGGCACACGGCTTGAACTCAATACCAACAGCGCCGCCGACCTCGACTACACCGCCACCCAACGCCTGATCACGTTGGCGCGCGGCGAAATAATGGTCACCTGCGGTCGCGATCCCGCGCGCCCGTTGTTGGTGAAAAGCCGCCATGGCGAGTTCGAGGGGCTGGAAGGACGCTTCGTCGTGCGCCAAGACAACGACTGCACGCGCCTGAGCGTCACCAGTGGTCACGTCGCCATCCGCTCGCACCAGGGCAGCGAGGGTGAGCCGATCCAGGTCAAGGCCGGCCAAAGCTATTTGCTCACCGCATCGGCAGCGACCCTGGCGCCGCCATTGGACATGGACGCCGGCGCTTGGGCGGACGGATTGATCGTGACGCGAAACATGCGCCTGAAAGATTTTCTCAACGAGGTCAGCCGCTACCGTCGCGGCTACCTGAAATGCGCCGCAGCGGTGGCGGACCTGCGCCTGTCCGGGGTGTTCCGCCTGGACGATATCGACAAGATGCTGGCCGTGCTTCCACGCACGCTGCCGGTGCAATTGCGTTATCGGACCCGCTGGTGGGTCACGGTGGAACGTCCTGCCTGATTTTTTTTGGCGGGTTTTGCCAAGGCGTCCGGCTAGGACAGTAAGCAACGCTTATCTGCCTTCAGCGACTCCAACGGAAATCCATAATGACTGAGCGCGTAATCCCCAAAAACCCCTTTGGCTGTTCCTCGCAAACAGGCCTGCTGCGCCAGGCCATCCGTGCCGCGCTGTTGAGCACCGCGCTGGGCGTCGGCGCCGTGCCGATGCTCGCCCTCGCGGCACAGGATGGCGTCAGCGCCAGTCACCAGAGCTACAACATCCCCGCCGGCCCATTGAGCGATGTGCTCAACCAGTTCGCCCGCCAGGCCGGCATTACCCTAGCGAGCACGCCCGAGCAAACGGCTGGCATCCAGTCCCCGGGCCTTAAAGGCGAATACTCGGCTGACCAAGCCCTGAACCGACTGCTCAGCGGCTCAGGGTTGGTAGCGGTCGGCCAAGAGGGCAGCGGCTATGTGCTGCAAGCCGAAGCCCCCGACGGCACACTCGCGCTGCCGACTACCGACGTCAAAGGATTTGCCTTGGGCAACGCCCTGGGCAGCATGCAAGGCTACAACGCTACCCATAGCCAGGTCGCGACCAAAACCAGTACCGCGCTGCGTGAAACTTCGCAAAGCGTGTCCGTGGTGACCCGCGAGCAAATGGACGACCAAGGCGCGCAAACCGTGTCCCAGGCCATGCGCTACACCCCCGGCGTGCTGACCAACCCCTACGGCGCGACCCACCGCTACGACTATGTGGCGATGCGCGGCTTCAACGACGGCTCGGTGGACAACATCTACCTCGACGGCCTCAAGTCCATGGGCGACAGCGGCACCTACAGCTCCATGCAGGTCGATCCGTATTTCCTCGAGCGGGTGGACATTCTCAAGGGCCCGTCCTCGGTGCTCTATGGTCGCAGTTCACCGGGTGGCCTGGTGGCGCTGACCAGCAAAAAGCCGCTGTACGAGGCTTATCACCAGGTCCAGGCGACCGTCGGCACTCAAGGCCAGCGCGGCATGGGCTTCGATTTCAGCGGGCCGGTGGATGAGGACAAGCGCATTGCCTATCGCCTGATTGGCCTGGCGGATACGTCCGATACCCAGTTCGATCACAACAAGGAAAAGCGTTTCGCCCTGGCGCCTACGGTGAGCATCGACTTCACCGAGGACACCTCGCTGACGCTGCAAGCCTACCTGCAACATGAGCCCGACGGCGGCTACCACGGTGGCCTGCCGGCCGACGGCATGTTGCATCAACGCAACGGTCGCCGGATCTCGGAAAATTTCTTCGAAGGCGAGCCTGGGATCGACGGCTACGAGCGCGACCAACAGTCGTTCGGCTATCAATTCGAACACCGTTTCAACGACGTCTTCACCGCCCGGCAGAACTTCCGCTACCTGGATTCGCAGGTCACCAACGATCAGGTCTACGCCTTCGGCTGGACCAGCCCCACCAGCAACGAGCTGAACCGTTATTACACCGGTGCCGAAGAGAAGGTGCATTCGTTCATCGTCGATAACATGCTGCAGGCAGAGTTCTTCACCGGGGCGACCAAGCACACCCTGCTGATGGGCGCCGACTACCAGCGGCGCAAAACCGTGGTGGACTGGACCAGCGGCACCCTGGCCCCGATCAACGCCTTTGACCCGGTCTATGGCAACTCGGCTATCAGTAATCGCAATGACACGAGCTATCTGCGGCGCCTGGAGCAGACCGGTGTCTATCTGCAAGACTTGATCGAAATGGACAAGTGGCGCTTCTCCCTCGGCCTGCGCCAGGATTGGGTCGAAACTTCGGACGAAAACCGCATCGCCGAATTCGGTCGCCCGCAAGGCACTGAGATCAATGACAAGCGCACCAAGCTCACCGGCCGCGTCGGGGCGCTGTACCTGTTCGATAACGGCCTGGCGCCATATATCAGCTATTCCGAGTCGTTCAACCCCAACTCCTACGCCGACAGCGCCGGCAATCCGCTGCCGCCGACCGACGGCAAGCAATGGGAAATGGGCCTGAAATACCAACCGCCAGGCACGGATGATTTGTATACCGCCTCGCTGTTTCGCATCGACCAGGAGAACCTCGCGACCAAGCAGCCTCAGGACGACTTCTATCGCGCAGTCGGTGCCGTTCGTTCCCAGGGCCTGGAGTTGGAAGCGCACATGCAACTGACCGAGCAATTCAAGGTCTTGGGCAGCTACACCTTCACTGACATTGAATACTCGAAATCGATGGTCAGCGACCTGAGCACGCCCACCAACATCATCGAAAACAAAGGCAACTCACCGACCCAAGCCCCGCGCCACATGGCCTCGGTGTGGGCCGACTACAAGTTCGACAGCGGCGCTCTCGACGGCCTGCGACTGGGCGGCGGCGTGCGTTATGTCGGCTACAGCTGGGTCGATGCGGAAAACACCATGAAAGTGCCGGCGTATACGCTGTTCGATGCCTCGGTTGGGTATGACTTGGGCAAGGTCGGCTTGAAAGGCGTGGATGTACGCTTGAACGCGAACAACCTGACCAACGAAACCTACGTCGCTTCGTGCGCCAGCCTGAACTTCTGCTATATGGGTGAAGAGCGCAACGTGGCGGCTACGGTGAGTTATCAGTTCTGACCCACTCTCCAGGCCAGATGCATTTGTCTGGCCTGAAGGATGGTTACTGTGGCGAGGGCTTGTCTTTGCCCTTAGGCCTGAACCGCCTTCGCCTCCTCCCTCTTAACACCTTCCTTGCCCACAAACCGATTCGCCCGCCCAAACGTGCCGAAATCATTGAACCGCACGCCCATCTCGCGCATCACCTTGTGCGCCACCGGCACCGTCATCTGACGGATGTAGAACGGCTCCTTCACCACAAAATGGTGAATGCCGTGGCTGCTACCGAAGTTGAAGCAGAACGCCTGCAACGGCCATAGCCACCAGGGGTTGAGCACCTGGGTTTGCTGGATGACGTTGCCCGGCTCGATGTCGCCGTAGTAGTGCATGTTCGAGCTGATGAAGTGCAGGCAAAAGGTGCGCAGCACGTTTGGCCCGATGATCACCACCGCCGCGATATCGATCACCTGCATCATCGCCAAGGTGTTCGCCGACCAGTCGATGGAGGTGCCCAGCAACCCGGCAACTGCGTTGGCGCCATGGAAACCGAGAAACACATACCAGGCGCCCCAGTGCAGCAACGCCAGCGGAAAATAAACCTTCAGCGTGCGCTTGAGAATGCTGCGCTTGTGCGCCCAGGTCTTGGCTCGCAGCAGGCGGATGAATGCCGACATCACGTTGTCGCCGACCATCATCAAGCGTGCCAGCCCCCAGGGCTCGCCGTTGGTGATGGCGCGCTCTTCCAAGTCCGCCTCGCTGCCGGAAACCTTGTGATGGTTGAGATGCAAATGGCGGCGAATCCACGGATTGATCGTGCTCGGCCGCGCGAGCCACACCAGGCCCATCATCAGGTTGTGAGGCACGCGCTGCTTGCGAAAATACATGCTGTGGATCAGGTCATGTTCCAGCTCATGGGTCAGGGAGGCGAAAAATGCATTGAGCAGCAGGCAGGCCCAACCGGCTAGATAACCCTCGATATAGAGCCACGCAGAACCCGTCATTCCCGCCAGGGCAAAGATCAGGATGCCCGCGCCAAGGGCGTCCTGGTACCGCAAGATCGGGTAGCGCTGGCGCAACGCTTCGCCTCGGGCCAGGACCACTTGGCGAATATGGGCGGATCGTTGTTGTGCATTCAATCGGTCGGAGCTTGCGCATGTGCCGTGCATGGCTTAAATCCTCTGTTATCGATGTGCTCATCCTGCCGGGCGTTGTCTCACAGGGTGGTAGCCGTAAACGCCAACCTGTTGACCGCAAGCGCCAATCGCCATGACGGAACCGACCTCCCTCGCCAGCTGGACCCGCGCCCTGCGCAAACAGCTCGATGCACTGGGCCTGGACAGCCATGCCCTGTGCCTGCAGGCGGGCCTTGATCCACAATTGATGGACGACCCCAACGCCCGTTATCCGCTCTCGGGCACCACCCGCTTGTGGGCGCTGGCCGTGCAAGCGAGCGGGGACCCGGCGATCGGCCTGCGGGTGTCGCGCTTCGTCAGCCCCACCACCTTTCACGCCCTGGGTTATGCCCTAGTGGCGAGCGGCAGCCTGCGGGAAGTGTTCGAGCGGATTGTCAGGTATCACGCGGTGGTCAGCGACGCGCTGATCTTGCACCTGAGCCGCGGCGAAGACCGCTACCGCTTCAGCCTCGATGTGCCGCCGCAAGGCCCGGCGCCGGCCTTCGAGGCCATCGATGCGTTCGCGGCAATCTACGTGCGCACCTGCCGCAACCGCCTCGGCCGCGATTACGCACCGCTGGCGGTGTATCTGCGGCGCCCGGAACCAACAGACCCGGCCCCCTGGCATAAAGTCTTCCGCTCACCGGTGCATTTCGACGCTGCGCAGGATTGCCTGGAGTTCAGCTTCATCGACTTCGACAGTCACCTGGACGACGCCAACCCGGAACTGGCCGAACACAACGAAACCGTGCTCAAGCGCACCCTCGCCCAGCTTCAACCGCTTACCTGGGAGCGCAAGGTCCGCGCCGCCATCGAAGCCCAACTGCCCGAAGGCGAACCCAGCGCCGAACGCATCGCCCAAGCCATGCACCTGAGCCTGCGCAGCCTGCAGCGACACCTGGCCGACGAAGGGTGCCGCTTCGACGCCTTGCTCAACGAATGCCGGGAAAATCTCGCGCTGCTGCACCTGCGTGATCCGCAATGCTCATTGAGCGAAGTCAGCTATCTGCTGGGCTTTGCCGACACCAGCAGCTTCAGCCGCGCGTTCAAGCGCTGGACAGGGATGACGCCGGGGCAGTTTCGGGATGGGTTGCGGTAGGCGCTTGCCTTGCCTTGCAAGCTCGCGATTGCGCCGGGTCAATCGGCGCTGGATTTCAGGCTACGTGCAAGCCCGGCTGTCCAAGCCATGATCATCGCTTCCCCCGTCGCTCTGAACGGCTGATGACTGTTCATGTAGTGGCGCAGTTCGACCGAGGCGACATCCATTCCATGGACAACCTGTTCCAATAATTCCTTGCAGCGCTTCTCGGTCAGATTGCAGGCGGTGCGGCCAAACCCCATGAGCATTTTATATTTCGGCCAGGCTTTGGAACCACCTAACAACAGCGCCATGTTGTCGTTACGAATATAAACCGCAGTACTGACGAGGTCATAAGCCGGCGCGAGCCTGACAGATGCATCAGCGCCACAATGATCGTAAAGCACGCCAAAATTTTTCAGGTGCGCGTCGCCATTTTTCAACCCAGCCGAGAGCGCGACTATCTTGAACAAGGACTCCAGCGCCTGATGAAGCATATGAGGTGATACAAACGCCTTGATCTGCCGGGCCGCGCCTTCATATGAACCATCATATTTGGCTTTCGATGGCGAGCCGTTGAGCACACAAAAATCCTCAAAACCCAGATACTCTCCAGGACCTGGCAAATCAAAGCGCTTAACGATCAGGAATTTACCGCGTTCGCTCAGCTCGAACTCCGGCACATCAAGGCCCGCATGCAACGCGGCGCGCATGCAGAAAAATTCGTTGGCGGCCAAGTCGGGAAATTCGTCCGAGCGAAATGCCTTGATCAGATGTGTGGCACCTCGATGGGTCAAGCGATCGATCGTCGCAGCGCTGTCGCGTACCAGTACCTTGGGCTGTACGCCGGAAACACCCGAATACTGCCCATAGGTATGTAGAAGATCATCGAACAATCCCTCCGCCCCGTCGTGCACCAATAAGTCCGCCAGGCTGGTTTCCGGCGGCCCGGTCTCGATCTGCAAATGACCAATACCCACCCTGCCCAACTGGTGAGGTCCCACGATGGCAAGCAGGGTGAAGTCGTCGAAGCCCCGTACCGCTTTACTGAAGCGACGAACCAACTCTTCACGCAAGGCACCTTCCGGCAGGTTCATTTCAAAGATCGGGGGTACGCCGGATTCCCAGGCATAACTTTCTAGACGCACCGGCATGGTGAGCGATACAGACTGCTCGACCTGCGCCCCTGTGGCATAAGCGAATACGGAGTCACCGCGTTGCTGACCGCGCCCAAGAACGCCGACCGCCGTTTCGCTGACGGTGACTTGCAACCTGTCCTGGCTTTGTCGATCACTCATGGAAAGAGTCCGTTTTCAGTGAATCGAGCGTGGGGCGCTTGGCTGGGCGGGCAGTAGCTGTCAGCTCATAACCAAAACCGTTGAGGATCGCTTCTACCTTACGAATTCCGACTTCAGGAATCGTATTGTTTTCGATACCCGAAATTGTGGCGCGGCTCATGCCGTACTGTGCGGCCAATGCCTGCTGGGAGAGGCGGTGTTCTTTACGTAGCCGCCTGATCAATTCGCCGAGCGTTTTCATGTCATGGATCCGCATCATATACAGTGCATAAACTTGTTAATCGTGAGAATGCACTGCATTTAATTCAAATTTAACCGAGTGTAGCGTATCGCGTGCGCAGATGCGTCAGACCGAAGTCAACGCCCGCAACCGCTCGATGTCCAAAATCTCGATCTCGCCATACCCCAGATGAAGAATGCCCTGCCCCTGCAAATCCTTGAGGATCTGGTTGGTGGTCTGGCGCGACAGCGACAGCATCGACGCGAGTTGTTCCTGGGGCAGTTGCAGGACCCGGCGCGCCGATTCGATTTCGCCGTAGCCTTCGGCGATCAGCAGCAGGCGATGGGCAAGTCGCGCCGAGGCGGGCATCACGCTCAAATGTTCGAGATTGATAAACGTCAGGCGCAGCTTGTGGCTCATCAGCAAAGCAAGCTGGCGCCAATAGATGGGCTGGCCCCCCAAAAAAGCCAACAGCGCGGCCTGGGGCAAATGCAGCAATGTGCATTGCCCCACGCCCACGGCATCATGGGTGCGTGGCTGGCCATCGAACAGGCAGATTTCACCGAACCAGTGAGGCGCTTCCACCACGCTCAGCAACGCTTCCTTGCCCTGCTCGCTGACCGCGCCGACCCGTACCGCGCCCTCAAGCACGGCGTACAGGCCGCACGGTGGATCGCCGCGCTTGAACAACCGCTGCCCTGCCGACAGGTGACGCACCCGCGCCATGCCCAGCAGACTATTCTGTAACTCAGCGGGTAAATGACTGTACCAATGGCCAGTCAGCAGATGCGTGTGCCAGGGGTGCGAATTCATGGAAACTCCGGGACAAGTGTCGGCTAGCTGACAGAGCGCCTTGTGAAACCTGGGCATCATGCAGGCATCACCTCAGGAGGAACAACAATGAAAAGCCTCGTCGATCACCTCAGTCAATACGCGGCGTACCACCGCGATCCGCGCAACATCGCCAGCCACTTCATCGGCATACCGCTGATATTCGTCGCCGTCGCGGTGCTGTTGTCACGGCCGGGATGGCCGGTTGGCGCGGTCCTGCTCTCTCCCGCGCTGCTCGTGGCGGCGGCAAGTGCCTGGTTTTATCTGCGCCTGGAGCTGCGCCTGGGTGTGCTGATGACCGTGCTGCTGGGGCTTTCCGTCTGGCTGGGCCAAGCGCTCGCGGCGCAAAGCACCGCCGTATGGCTGGGCAGCGGCTTGGGATTGTTTGTGGTGGGTTGGATCATCCAGTTCGTCGGCCACCATTACGAGGGCCGCAAACCGGCGTTCGTCGATGATCTGACCGGGCTGATTGTCGGGCCATTGTTTGTCGTGGTCGAAGCAGGCTTTCTGTTGGGACTCAGGGGCGAGTTGAAGCGCGCCATCGAGGAACGGGCAGGACCGGTAGCCCTGCGCAACCAACGCTCAACCGCTTGAAAAAACAGGGCGACAACGATCTGGCATTGTTGTCGCCCTGGCATCACACCGTACCGAACTCGACCCGTACCGTCAGCGCCCCGATGTTGTCGGTCAGGCCCGCGCCGTGCTGCCCCGTCAGATCGTCATTGATGCACAATTGCAACTCGCCCTGTTCATTGACAGGAAGCTGCGCCAGATCACCAATCAGGAACGGTGTCCCGCCATCGCCCACCCGCCCGATCAAGGCGCCTTCGGCGGCGTTGGGTAACGTATAGCTGGAATAGGCGATGTGCCGCGAACCCCCTTTTCCATCCACCATTCCCCCCTCCTTGCTGGCCTGCCATTGTCCGCTGACGTAGCGAACCAGCCGCGGAACCTGAGCGTTGAGCTGGACCCCGGTGCCCTGCCAGGCTTTGTTGGACTGGACCTGCATCGTCGCCGCTCGCAGGTCGTTGGCCAGCGTATCCCCGGCCTGAAACGATAGCGCGGCGATTGTCAGGCTCGGGTTCGAAGTGCCGGTACTCGGAAAGACACCATCGCCCACCAGGAACAGGTTCTGGTGATCCCAACTGCGCTGGTATTTGTCTACCACCGACTTGGTGGGGTCATCGCCCATGCGATAGGTTCCCATCAAGTGGCCGGCGCCCTGGAAACTGTAGGGCACTCCTTCGTAGGTGAAACATCCAGGGCCAATGATGTCCGTCAGTTCCTGTGCTCCGAGCAGGTCCTTGATGATGTGTGTCGCTAGTATTTTTGCCTGCTGGAAACCCTTCTTGGTGTACTCGGACAGGTCGTAGTGGATTTCCGGTCGGGCGATGCCGAGCAGGTCGGTGTATTCGGTCGAGGGCACGATGTAGCAGGTCGGGTGATCAGGATCGTCCTCGACCTGCTCAACCAGAAAGCCGATACGGAACTGGCGGGTGAAAATGTCGTTGAGCTTTTGCACCAACGCCGTTCCGGATAGCAATTTATAGCTCGGGTTGGTGCCGCCACCGTTCTTCCCATCGATAAAGTCAGCCACCGTGGTGTAGGGATCACCGGCCGGCCAGTTCCAACCTTCGTTGCCAATCTCGATACGCCACGCGGCGCGGTCGCTGCGAAACGCCCCATCGCGCAGACTTTCGATGCCGGCCGTCGATAGCGGCCCTCGGTAGGGGAAAATCGCTTTGCCCTCGGGCATCAATCCCCAGGCCAGGTAAATGGGATGGTCGGCAAGGCTGCGGCCCACTTGCCCACTGCTGTTGGCAACGCCGGAGTTCAAGAGCAACTTCGGCGTTTCGATCGCATGGGCGGCGATCACATAACGTTGCCCCACTGCCACACCGGTTCCGGCAGGCGGCCCGTCTTCCAATTGATATTGCTTGAACTCGATGCCATTGACGTTGTTGTCAGTGCCAAGGGTTACCTTGCTGGCCACGGTTCGATAAAGCACGCGGACCTTGCCGGTGGCCAACGCCTTGTTCATGGTCACGGTGGCGTCGTACTTGGCCTGGATCGGGCAGATCGGCGTGCAGTTGGTATTGCCGGCGCATACGCGGCGACCGGCATAGGGTTGGGAGTTGCGCCCGGCCGGCGTCGGGCTGACCACCAGCGGCAAGTTATCGAATGTCTGCCCCGTGACGGCAGTGACAAAGCTGCCATCGACCAGCGACAGCGGAATGCTGTGCATCGGAAACGCATAACCGTCAGGAAAGGTCATGCCCAGATAGGCTTGGTCGGCAACGTTGGCCGACACGCCGATTTCCGCTTCTGCCCGGCAGTAGGCGCTTTGCAGATCGTCATAACCGATCGGCCAGTCCACCCCGACGCCATACTTGGACCTCAGGCGAAAATCATTCGGAACCATACGCAGGCAAGTTCCGACCCAATGCCATGTCGTGCCGCCACCCGCCCGTTCGTAAGTACTCGTGAAGGGCAGCGGGCCTTTCTGTACCAAGTAGCTGACCGCCGGGTTGTTCCAGTTGCCATTGAGCAGGTCGGCAATGGTCGCGCGCGGAGCGTTCAGTTTGGCCGGCCCCGTCAGGTTTGGGTCCAGCGTCGTGCTGGGGGGATAGGGCGACTCCGGAGTTTTCAGCGTCGCGGTATAGAAACGCTCCAGATACTGGGCACGATTGACGGGTATCTCCGGCCCCGATTCGAGTACCAGCACATCAATCCCAGCCATGCCCAGCTGATAGGCAATGATGCTGCCGGCCAGGCCTGCGCCAACGATCACCACTTCTGCTTGTTCGGTACTCATGACAACGCTCCTTGCTGTCCGTTAGCGGATACCCCAGTCAGCTCTTCAAGACTGGGCGGTGCGCTATTCCAATAACCGAAGAACGACTCGCTGTAGCCCATCGGGTGAGCCTGGGCAATTTTCCAGGCCCAGCTGTAGATGTAGGCCTGATCGGACACCACCGCCGAATCACCTTTCTTTAAAGGCGCCATATCGAACGGTTGATGCCAGACGCCCAACAACCACAACTTCATGATCGAGCGCGCCAGTAGCACGGTGTGTGGAATCGTCGGTTGCATGTTGAACTTCAGTATCTGCTGGGCGATCTGGTCGGGCGGTACGTGGTTGGCTGCCAACGTGGAGTATTGGGTCAACAGCGCATTGAGTACCTCGGAAGGGACTCGCGCAGTGATGTAATCGAGAAAGACCGGCGGCAAACCGACCGGGTCGATCTGCGGTGCCAGACGTTCAGCCGAGATGCCAATCAGGGCCGATGAAAGATGAACGAAATTATCCAGGTCATTGCTGCTCATTGCGTGGCTCCTTGTCCAGTCGTGGACTGTGCGCGTTCGAGCAAATAGGTGAAATCCGCGAAGCTGGTGCGCGGGGAATCGGTGACATGGGTCGCCGCGTTGCCATGACATGCCATGCAACTGGAAGACGCCTGGGGCACGGTGCCTTGGATGTAGGTTTCCAGCGTGGCGTTGGCCAGGAACGAGGGGGCGGGACTGCCCAACGGGTTGGCAGCAGATATTTGGCAGTCTTTCGGCGGGTCGGACGGCCACTGCGTGCTGATCAATTGATAGTTTGCCCAGACACTCTGCGGATTGGCTGTACGCAATAGACCCTGATAAGTGGCGTTCAGAGCTTTGGTAGCCTCGGTCAACGGCACCTCCCGAACAATCTGCGAAGGTGTCGCCTTCACCGCCGGATTCCATGGCCGCGGCGGAGGTTGGTTGATGGCGCTTTGGCTGCCAGCGCTGTAGAAGAGATAGGGCCCCGCCCGCTGGGCAACCGGCGTGGTTTTCTCTGGCACATTCTTCACATGCTCGAAGGTCGACCAGACCCATTGCGCCGCGCTGGCAGTCTTATGGACCATGTGCAACCCCACCAACCCGACCGGCTCGGATACGCACGAGTCCTCAACGATCGGCCCCTTGCCCGGGTCGCTGTTACCCGGCGTGTACACCAACGCATCGACCGTGTGGAAAGCCTGTCGATTATCATTGGGGCCCAGCACTTTCCATGACGCTTTCACCATCACCGCACCGACCTCGTTCTTGTCGGCGGAGCTACAGCTGAAGGCCACGGCATTGTTGGGATTAGAGGCAAAAAACTTCTGCTGGCCTTCGATGCTATACAAGCCGTTATTGACGATCCCGTCGAACATCGATTGGTTGACGACGATTTCGTTTCGCGTATAGACCCCATTCTGATCCACCAGCGGGCCGCTCTCGAAGGGCTGGATGAATTCATCCAGAACGTCGGGCACCTTGCCCATCTGTTGCAGCAGGCGGCCCGGCTTGAGTGCTTTGCAGGCTTCAGGCAGGGTCGCCGGTGCGCCCCAGGGCAACGGCGTTTGTCCTTTCGCTCGGAAAATCTGGTAACTCTCTTTCCAGCTTTCCCATACCGTCGCCCCATCCTGCTTGCCGATGGTGACGCCGGTATTCGGGAGGCCGTTATCCAACGCCGGCCAGTTCAACGCGATGAACGTCTGCCATGACAGTTCATCGAAATTGGCTTGCAGGCTGGACAGGGAAACCGGTTTGGTGAAGGTCGCGTCGAAGGGTATTTGTGGGGATAACGAAGGGGTAGCGCTGACAGGCGGGATCAACAGAATGCTTAACATGGCACAGCCAAACGGGCCGTGCCGACGGATTTCCGTTCTCATGCTTTCTCTCCTTGGCATCAGGGCGCCAGGAGAAATAACACTGGTCCTTCATGGACTCTAACTTGCCTCCTGGCACGTCAGAGTCTAGGTAGGGTTTGCGTCAGGAAAAGGCTTTTGAGTAGACCGAATCGAAGCAAAGCCAAGCGAGGTTATTCAGATTCGGATCGGGGTTTGCGAGAGGCCGCCTTCGCGAGCAAGCTCGCCCACACTGGACTTGCGTCATGCACAAGATCCCCTTGGGAACGAGCTCGCTCGCGATGCTTTGACCTTTAAAGATTGGCGACTTTTTGCCAGACCTTCGGCTTGAAGAACAGTGTCTCGCCCTTCGCCAGGCCCACCAGGCTGTCATGGTCCTTCACCACTTCGGCCTCGATCAGTTCGCTCTGGCCTTCGACCTTCAGGGTCACCCGGGTGGTCGCGCCGAGCGGACGAATGTCGCGCACTTCGGCGGCGTGATGGTCTTCCAGCTCCGAACGCGACAGCGACACTTCATGCGGGCGGAACAGCACATGCCGATCCTCACCCAAGTGTAGCCGGTTCGAGTCGCCGAGGAAGTGGTAGACGAAATCGCTGGCCGGGTTTTCGTAGACATCGCCCGGTGAGCCGATCTGCTCGATCACGCCTTTGTTCATCACCACGATCCGGTCGGCGACTTCCATGGCTTCTTCCTGGTCGTGGGTCACGAACACCGAAGTCAGGTTGATGTCCTCGTGCAGCCGCGCCAACCAACGGCGCAGCTCCTTGCGGACCTTGGCGTCGAGGGCACCGAACGGTTCGTCCAGCAGCAATACCTTCGGCTCCACCGCCAGGGCGCGGGCCAGGGCGATACGTTGGCGCTGGCCGCCGGACAGCTGCTCCGGGTAACGGTCGGCGAGCCAATCCAGTTGCACCATGTTCAGCAGTTCGTGGACCTTGGTCGCGATCTGGCTTTCGTTCGGGCGCTGATTCTTGGGCTTCATGCGCAAGCCAAAGGCGACGTTGTCAAACACCGTCATGTGACGGAACAAGGCGTAGTGCTGGAACACGAAGCCGACGTTGCGATCACGCACGTCATGGCCGGAGACGTCCTCGCCATGGAAGACAATGTTGCCTTGGTCGGGCGTTTCGAGGCCGGCGATGATTCGCAGCAGCGTGGTCTTGCCACAGCCCGACGGGCCGAGCAGCGCCACCAGCTCGCCGCTCTGGATGTCCAGGCTGATATCGTCGAGGGCCTTGAAGGCGTTGAAATTCTTGCTGACGTTACGGACTTCGATCGACATGACTTATTCCTCCGCGGCGCTGGCGCGCAGGCGGTTGATTCGGTTTTCGCTCCACTGCTTGAGCAGCAGGATGAAGAGCGCCAGGATCAGCAACAGGCTCGCCACGGCGAACGCGGCCACGTGGTTGTATTCGTTGTAGAGGATCTCGACGTGCAGCGGCAGGGTGTTGGTCACCCCGCGAATGTGCCCGGAAACCACCGACACCGCGCCGAATTCGCCCATGGCACGGGCGGTACACAGCACCACGCCATAAATCAGGCCCCACTTGATGTTCGGCACGGTGACATGCCAGAACATCTGCCAACCATTGGCGCCCAGCAGGCGCGCAGCCTCTTCTTCCTGGGTGCCTTGTTCCTGCATCAGCGGGATCAGCTCGCGGGCCACGAACGGCACGGTAACGAAGATGGTCGCCAGGACGATACCCGGCAGCGCGAACACGATCTGGATGTCGTGATCCGACAGCCATGGCCCGAACAGGCCCTGGGCGCCAAACATCAGCACGTAGACCAGGCCAGCGATCACCGGCGACACCGAGAACGGCAGGTCGATCAGTGTCACCAGCATGCTTTTGCCGCGGAACGAGTATTTGCTCACGCACCACGCAGCGCTGACCCCGAACACCAGGTTCAACGGCACCGAGATCAATACCGCGAACACCGTGAGCTTGAGCGCCGACAACGCATCGGGTTCGAAGATCGCCGCGAAGAACGTCCCCAGGCCCGACTTCAGGCCCTGGGATACGACGATGAACAGCGGCAGCAACAGAAACAGCGCAAAAATCAGCCAGCCGAGGCCGATCAGGATGCGCCGCGAAACCGCGCTGCCGCGACGGGCGGCGTTGGTGGAGGCGGCGGAAATAGACGATTGGGACATGGTTCGCGCCTCCTTAAGGGGTTTCGATGCGCCGCTGCAACAAGTTGATCAGCAGCAACAGGACGAAGGAAACCACCAGCATCAGCACGCCGATGGAGGTGGCGCCGGTGTAGTCGTATTGGTCGAGCTTGACCATGATCAGCAGCGGCAGGATTTCGGTTTTCATCGGCATGTTGCCGGCGATGAAAATCACCGAGCCGTACTCACCCACGCCCCGGGCGAAGGCCAGGGCGAAACCGGTCAACCAGGCCGGCAACAACGCCGGTACAAGGATGTGGCGGAACACCTGCCACGGCTTGGCACCGAGGCACGCGGCGGCTTCTTCGACCTCACGGGGAATGTCGGCCAGCACCGGCTGCACCGTGCGCACCACAAACGGCAGCGTCACGAACGTCAGCGCCAGGGTGATGCCCAGCGGGGTGTAGGCAATCTTGAAACCCAGGTCGGTGGCGAATTGGCCAACCAGGCCAGTCGGCGCGTACAACGCCGTCAGCGCGATACCGGCCACGGCAGTGGGCAGGGCGAACGGCAGGTCGATCATCGCATCGATGATCTTGCGGCCGGGAAAGGTGTAGCGCACCAGCACCCAGGCCAGCAGCGTACCGATCACGCCATTGATGATCGCGGCGTACAACGCGGTGCCGAAACTGAGCTTCAAGGCCGCCAGCACCCGCGGCGCCGAGATGATCGCCCAGAACTGTTCCCAGGTGAGTTGAGCGGCATGCACGAACATCGCCGCCAGGGGTATGAGCACAATCAGACTGAGGTACACCAGGGTGTAGCCCAGCGTCAGCCCGAAGCCGGGTATGACGGGGGATATGCGACGCGACATAAAGGTCCTTGGTTGAGAACGCGCTTACCGTGGCGAGGGAGCTTGCTCCCGCTGGGCTACGAAGTAGCCCCAGAAATCCTGGGAGCGCTTCGCACTGGAGCGCCAGCCCGGTCCAGCGGGAGCAAGCTCCCTCGCCACAATGAATTACGGCCTGAATCCGACTAGCCCAGCTTACTGCGCCTGATAGATCTGGTCGAACACACCGCCATCGTTGAAGAATTTCGGCTGGGCAGTTTTCCAGCCGCCGAAGTCCTTGTCGATGGTCACCAGCTCCACCTTCGGAAACTGCCGGGAATACTTGGCAGCCACGTCCTTGTCACGCGGGCGATAGTAATTCTTCGCGGCGATTTCCTGTCCGGCCGGGCTGTACAGGTGCTTGAGGTACGCTTCGGCGATCTCGGCATTACCCTTTTTCTCGGCGTTCTTGTCCACCACCGCCACCGGCGGTTCGGCGAGGATCGACAGCGACGGCACGACGATATCGAACTTGTCGGCACCGCCATCTTCCTTCAACGCCAGGAAGGCTTCGTTTTCCCAGGCCAGCAACACATCGCCCTGACCGTTGTTGACGAAAGTAATGGTCGAGCCACGGGCGCCGGTGTCGAGGATCGGCACGTGCTTGAACAAGGCTTGCACGTACTCCTTGGCCTTGGCTTCGTCGCCACCGTTGGCTTTCAAGCCATAGGCCCAGGCGGCGAGGAAGTTCCAGCGTGCGCCGCCGGAAGTCTTCGGGTTCGGCGTGATGACCGACACGTCATCCTTGATCAGGTCGCCCCAGTCCTTGATGCCTTTGGGATTGCCCTTGCGCACCAGGAACACAATCGTCGAGGTGTAAGGCGTGCTGGCGTCCGGCAGGCGTGTTTGCCAGTCCGCCGGCAAGGACTTGCCCAGCTTGGCGATTTCATCGATGTCGCCGGCCAGGGCCAGGGTCACCACGTCGGCGCGCAGGCCATCGATCACCGCCCGGCCTTGCTTGCCCGAACCACCGTGGGACTGCTGGATCTTCACGCTGTCGTCCGGGTGGGCTTTTTTCCAGAAGCTGGCGAATTCGGCGTTGTAGTCCTGATACAGCTCGCGGGTCGGGTCGTAGGACACGTTGAGCAATTCGTAATCCTTGGCAACCGCGGAACCTGCAAAAACAGCGCTGGCCAGGGCGGCCAAGGCATAACGGCGAATCGACGACATGGTGAAAGCTCCTGGAATTCTGGTTGTTATGGCTTTTGAAAATCGGTTGACCCGTAGAAAAAGATCGCAGTCTGCGGCAGCTCCTACACCAAGCCCCCGGTAGCGGCGGCCGCAGGCTGCGATCCTTCAGCTCGGTTTATGACTCGGCTGCTGCAAGCGGAATTTTTCCTTGCGCTCGATCTGGACCACCTGCGCGTTGTGCACGGTGATCTCCACCGCGCCAAAGCGCAGGTCACGCAAAGCACTCTGGATCTCGCGCAAAATGGTTGCTTCGTCCTGGCCGTCAACGCTACGTAGGGATGCGCTCATGCTGCTGCTCCTTTGAATGAATGCCTGGCAGTGGGCGGCACTGCTTGCGGCGTGGAGCAATAGTAGATAAGTGCGGATATTCTTAAAAAGACTATTTAAGAATTTTTATATAACCAAAATATCAACTCGAATTTGGCGTCCTACGGCGGCAGTGATTGCCTGCCTTTCCCCTGCAATATCATCGGAGATTTCCTTCAAAACGTGGTGCTTTGCGTGAACTAGGCAGCCCGGTCACGCACCGCTAACCTCTGTTCGTCATCGCAAAAAACGGTGACACGGACGTGCAAGTCCGGGTAAAACACCACCCCTTAATGCTCCTAGCCATTCGTGGCGCATTCGCGCCCACGTTTTATGGCGGCTGTGTTCGGGAGATCCTCGGATCTGCCGAGTTTGGGTTGGTTGCTCGGTCTTGCACACTCGCACACAGCTGCCACCCTTCATTGCGTGCAAGCGATCCAGGGCGGTTCTCTATAGGAAACCTACCCATGTTCAAACCTACGCCGAATCCACCAGAAAACGGCCATAAATCCCGCGTCGAAAAACTCGAAGAAAAACGCCTCGAAGACGCCACCAACCGCGCCCTCGACTACTACCTAAAGCCCCAGCCCGCCCCGCCGCCGGAACCCGACAAAGACCAGCTCTTCATCGTCTCCCCGCACATCGACACCGAAACCCTGCTCGCCAACGCCTCCGAAGACCTGCTATCCATCAGCACCATCGCCGCCGACCTGGCCGACGACATCGACGAATCACGCCGCTGCGTAGCGCTGGCAATCAGCCGCATGGCCGATGGGGTTCAGTTGCTGGTTGAGCGAGCGCTGGATCATTTGGAAACGAAGGAGATGGCGGCGCACAGCGCCAAGGGATAACGCTTACATTGAGGCAAGCTAAGCCGGTGCCATCGCGAGCAAACCCGCTCCCACAGGAGAAACGCGGTCCCATTAAGAACCAGGTCGGCTCTCAGGCCGCCTCGCGGCGGACGTTGATCTCGGCGCCCCGTTAACCACGCTGGCTGAACGAAGGCATTGCGCAGTGGGCAACCCGGCATGGATGCCGGGTTAGCCGCGCTGGGCCATGGATGGCCCTTCGCGGCGGCCCACGGAGCAATGCCTTCGTTCAGGCATGCCGAGCCTAAGCGAGGCACCGAGTGGTGGGGCAAAAGCGTTTTGCTCACTTTTGCGCTTCTCAAAAGTGAGACGCCGTAAGGGCGGAACCCTAAGCAGCCGTTACCGGAGAAATGGATATGTACCCGGCCAACATCAATGCCGCTGGTGATCAAGCAATCACCGGCGCCCGATCCCAGTCCAAATGCTGCGCCGCCACCGGCCGGCCAAACCAATACCCCTGCCCCAACTCACAGGACTGGCCCAGCAAAAACGCCGCCTGGTCCCGCTGCTCGATCCCTTCAGCGTGCACCTGCATGCCCATGCTGCGGGCCAGCGCAATGATCACCCGGACGATCGCCGCGTCATCCTCATCCCACGGCAAGCCGGCGACAAAACCCTGGTCGATCTTGAGCTTCTGCACCGGCAACCGCTTGAGCCGCAGCAACGACGAATAACCCGTGCCGAAATCATCGATGGCCAGCCGCACGCCCAGCTCACGCAGGCGGTGCATCTGTTCCAGCGCCACTTCGGGATCCTCCATGACCGCACTTTCGGTCACTTCCAATTCCAGAAAAGCCGGCTCCAAGCCCGTGTCATGCAGTACGCGGGCGACCTGCTCGTACAATTCCCGACGGGCAAACAAGCGACTGGAGACATTGACCGCGACGAACGACAGGACCACGCCGGCCTGCTGCCACCGACACATCTGCCGGCAGGCCTGCTCCATGACCCAGGCGTCGATCTGGGCGACCAACCCCGTGCGCTCGGCAATAGGTATGAACTCTGCCGGCGATACCAGCCCACGCGTGGGATGCTCCCAGCGCACCAGCGCCTCGACGCCGACCAGACGGCTGGTCGCCAGGTCGTGCACCGGTTGGTAATGAACCCGCAATTGCTGCTGCTCCAATGCACGGCGCAGTTCGGAGGCGATCTCCACCCGTTGCTGGGCATGGGCGGTGAGCTCTTCGGTGTACAAGGCATAACCGTCACGTCCGCTGCTCTTGGCCTTGAACAGGGCCGAATCGGCGTTGCGCAGCAACTGCCCGGCGCTGAGGGCATCGCCGGGAAACAGGCTGATGCCGGTGCTCGCATTGATAAACAGCGATTGGTTGCCGAGTTGCAGCGGCTCTTTCAGCGCATCGAGAATGCGCCGCGCCAAGGCCGCCGCCTGACCGGGTTGCGAGCAGTTCTCCACCAGCACCGCGAATTCGTCACCGCCCAACCGAGCCAGCGTAATGCCCGGCGCAAACAACCCGAGAAAACGCTTGGCCACGGCTTTGAGCAACTCGTCACCCACGTTGTGCCCGAGGCTGTCGTTGATGTTCTTGAAATGATCCAGGTCCAGCAGCAACAGCGCACAACCACGCTTGTGTAGCTGCGCTGATGTAACGGCCTGCTCCGTGCGATCAGAAAACAGCAGGCGATTGGGCAGGCCAGTCAACGGATCGTGATGGGCCAGGTGCGCCAGCTCATGCTCCGAGTCCTTGATTGCGCTGATGTCGGAAAATACCGCGACGTATTGGCTGACTTCGCCACGATCATCGACAACGGCGCGGATAGTCTGCCATTGCGGGTAGATCTCACCACTTTTGCGCCGGTTCCAGATTTCACCGCTCCATTCGCCACGGCTGGACAGGGAAGCGAACATGTCCCGGTAGAAAGCCGGGCCATGCCGGCCAGACTTGAACAGATTGGGTTGCCGACCCAGGACCTCGTCCCCGGCATAACCGGTGATGGCCATGAACGCCCGGTTCACGTGCACGATCAAGCCATGGCGGTCCGTGACCAGCACCCCTTCGCGGGTGCAATCGAATACGGCGGCGGCTTGGCGCAATCGCTCCTGGTCGCCATTGCCCTGGCCCGTCCTGAAAC
The DNA here is from genome assembly GCF_014268645.1 of Pseudomonas sp. SWRI154. Classification (NCBI taxonomy): domain Bacteria; kingdom Pseudomonadati; phylum Pseudomonadota; class Gammaproteobacteria; order Pseudomonadales; family Pseudomonadaceae; genus Pseudomonas; species Pseudomonas sp. SWRI154. Next base: position 43,665 of record NZ_JABWQW010000027.1, on the reverse strand, counting down.
AGCGCGCGATTCGTAGCCGCGTCATGAAAATCAACCCGGCGCTGACCAGCACCCAGGCATAACCGTTGATCAGTTGCCAGCGAAGCCGGTCGGCGGAATGATCGAAGAAACTGCTCAATAAATAGCCAACCAGCTGCAGCCAGGCGACAGATAGCAGGAGGTAAAGCAGTGCCCCACGCATGGCAATGCGATGAGAGATGGTCATTCGGTCATCCATGTCCCTGTAATTTGAGGGGATTATAGAGGAAGAAACATTCTGCCACTCTTATCTGAAAGGCCGACTGGTTTTATCGCTGGGGGTGGTGATAATGCAACGGCAGTTTCTATCTTTATCGAGGGCCCAACAGCCTATGTGGTACGAAGGTTTTCTTGGCTTGTCGGCCTGGTCGCTGGTGGCAGTCACCCTGCTGATGACCCACGTCACGATCATCAGCGTCACGGTCTACCTGCACCGTTATTCGGCTCACCGTTCCCTGGAACTCAACGCCGGCCTCAAACATTTCTTTCGTTTCTGGCTGTGGCTGACCACGGCACAGAATACCCGCGAGTGGACTGCGATCCACCGCAAGCATCACGCCAAATGCGAAACAGAGGATGACCCTCACAGTCCGGTCATCAAGGGTTTGTCTACCGTGCTGCGCAAAGGCGCCGAGTTGTATCGCGCCGAGGCGGAAAATCCGGAGACCTTGCGCATCTACGGCAAGAACTGCCCCGAGGACTGGATCGAGCGCAACCTCTATAGCCGCTATCCGCTGCTGGGCGTCGCCATCATGGGCGTCATCGATCTCCTGCTGTTCGGCACCATCGGCATCACCATCTGGGCCATCCAGATGATGTGGATCCCGGTCTGGGCCGCCGGCGTGGTCAATGGCCTGGGTCATGCCGTGGGCTATCGCAACTTCGAATGCCGCGATGCGGCGACCAACCTCGTGCCCTGGGGCATCCTGATCGGTGGCGAAGAGCTGCACAACAACCACCACACCTACCCCAATTCCGCCAAGCTGTCGGTCCGCAAATGGGAGTTCGACATGGGCTGGGCCTGGATCAAGGTCTTCAGTTTCCTGCGCCTGGCCAAAGTCCAGCGGGTAGCGCCGATTGCCCACCGGGTCGAAGGCAAGGGCCACCTGGACATGGATACCGCCATGGCCATCCTCAACAACCGTTTCCAGATCATGGCCCAGTACCGCCGGCTGGTCATCGCGCCGCTGGTCAAGCAGGAGCTGGAGAAAGTCGATCACTCGGTTCGTCACCAGTTCCATCGGGCCAAACGCCTGCTGTCGCGGGAAACCAGCTTGCTGGACGACCGTCACCACGTGCGTATCCAGAATATGCTGGAGCACAGCCAGGCACTGAAAGTGATCTACGAAAAACGCCTGGCCTTGCAGCAGATCTGGGTCAAGACAAGCAGCAACGGCCACGACATGCTCGCCGCGATCAAGGAATGGGTCCACGAAGCCGAGGCCAGTGGCATCCAGTCCCTGCGCGACTTCGCCGATCAGCTCAAGACTTATTCCTTGCGGCCGGCCACCGCCTGACTCCCGTGGCGAGGGAGCTTGCTCCCGCTGGGCCGCGAAGCGGCCCCAGAACCTGCCGAATGCGGACCATCAGGCACCCTGCACCCGCCGGTTCACGGCTGCTTCGCAGCCGAGCGGGAGCAAGCTCCCTCGCCACAAATTCATCCCACATGTTCGAACGAAAGCTCCCGCCCTTCGTCGCCTGAAAAGGAACTTCGCCCGTAATCCCCTATCTCAAGAGCACTTCGCCATCCTGGCGGGCTTTGGAGCAAGCGCGTGCAAATCCATAGCAATGCACGTTCTTTGAGATTGGTACCGATGGTCGACAAGAACCTACAGGATTCATCCCAACCGCATTGGCCCGAAGCGGCCCAGACACTCATGGCGCTGATGCACGCCCAAGGCGAAGTGGCGCGCTTGAGCGAGCGTGAGCAGCTGTTCAGTTCCTTGCTGGTCAGCGTCAACGCGGTGCTGTGGGCGTTCAATTGGGAAACCCGGCAGGTGCTTTACGTCAGCCCCGCTTACGAGCGGATTTTCGGCCGCCCCGCTGGCCTGGTATTGGCCGACTACAACGAATGGCGTGACGCAATCTACCCGGATGATCTGGATTACGCCGAGCGCAGCCTCGCTGAAGTATTGGTCAAGGGTGCCGTGGAAGACCGCGAGTATCGCATCATCGCCGCCGATGGCCAGATCCGCTGGCTCAGCGATAAGTGTTTCATCAACCGTCAGGCTGACCCGGGGCAACCGGTGATTGTGGTGGGCATCGCCGAGGACATCACCGAAAAGAAGTTGCTCGAAAGCGAGCTGCAGCGGCTGGCGACCACCGATGTGCTGACCCAGAGCAGCAACCGTCGGCACTTCTTCGAATGTGCCCACCGCGAATTCGAGCAAGCACGGTTGCAAGGCACGCCAATGGCGTTCCTGCTGCTGGACATCGATGATTTCAAATTGATCAACGACACTTACGGTCACCAGGAAGGCGATACGGTGTTGCAGAAAATTGCCGAAAGCGGACGGAACGTGCTTAGACGCGGAGACTTGTTCGGACGGATCGGCGGCGAAGAGTTTGCCGCCGTGTTTCCAGGTTGCGCCCCGGACATGGCGTTGCAGGTCGCCGAACGCTTGCAAAGGGAAATCCAGCGCCTGGCGTTCCGCTGCGGCGACCAAAACTTTGGCATCACCGTCAGCCAGGGCATCACCAGCATCATCGCCGAGGACCAAACCCTCGATAGCCTGTTCGCCCGCGCCGACGCCGCCATGTACGAAGCCAAGCGCCAGGGTAAGAACCGCATAATCGCAGCTTGAGTGGACGTCGTGCCGTGCCGGGTTAAGCGGGGATATTACTTGCGACGCAACCGCATCAACTCCGGCAGCCCGATTTTCAGCAGACGCGCCGTACGTCCACGGGCCAACTCTTCAAGGCCCTCGTGCGCGGGCAGATGAGCCATTTGCGCGGCCATGTTCATCACTAACGCTTCACGGGAATAAACCCCGCCGCCGAGGCTGTAGACCGCCGCGATCAGCTCTCGCAGTTCCAATGGCAAACGCCAGCGTGCGCGCAGCGCCGAACCGAACCCGGCGCCTAACTGGTCGAGCGAATCCCCTACTTCCTCCGGCTCGTCCAGCTCGCCACCGGCCTGCTTCCATTCTTCCAGGCAACGCAGCAGCGCCAGATCGCCCAGACGATGCAGCAGGCCGGCGCAATAACAACGTTCCTGTTCCAGATCGAGCATTCGCGCCATCGTCCGAGCGTACTCGGCAGTGTGCAGCGACAATTCCCAATAGCGCTCGGCATAGTCGGCCAGGCAAGGGACACTCAGCCGGGCACAGCGCTTGAGCGTCAGGCCAAGAATCAGGTTCATGCTCTGCCCGGTGCCGAGCTGGTGCAGCGCTTGGGCCACGGTTTGTAGCGGGCCGCCACCCTGATGCTGGGCAGCGCTGTTGGCTGCGGCGATCAACACGGCGGTGATCTGCGGGTCGGTGCGGATTTCTTCTTCCAGCCGCTTCAGATCCAGGCCGCCGGGATTGAGGGCGCGTTTGACGGCCACCTGCACATCGGTCATCAACGGTGCACCTTCGGCCAAGTCCCGTCGATGCTCCAGGAACGTGGCCAACGTCAGCCCTGGCCCCGGGATTGGCGCGGTATTGGAAGTGTCTTCGCCGCTCAGGAGCAACCCTTGCAAACGCTGGGTCAGGTTTTCCCGGTTAAAGGGTTTGGTCAGATAGGCCGTTGGCGCCAACGGTAAGACTTCACGCACGCTGGCGCTGTCGTTGCGACGACTCACCAGAATGAACGGTAACGCCGGCGTACGATGCTGTTGGCGCACGCCACGCAGGATACTCAGGCCATCGACACCCGGCAGTTCCCAATCGGCGATCACCAGATCGTAAGGGTTTTGCGCCAGCAGCTCCAAGGCCTGCCTCCCCTCGTCACACGTGTCCACCCGGGCATCGCAGCGCACACTTGATAACACCTGCTCAATCAGCTCCCTGGACGCCGGGTCGGCCTCGGCAATCAATACCCGCGGTACAGCCGGTAAATGCACAGCAGTCATGCCGCATCGCTCCCTTGCAATACATGCACCTTAGACAATAGCGGCCGTTCCAGACAGCTCAAAAACGCCGGGGATCTGCTCGTGAATATGGAAAAACCCGCCGAAGCGGGTTTTTTTGTGGCTCAGCGCACAGTCAGGGCTCGTAATATCAAAGCTCGGAGAAGCACTCTTCGATGATTGCCAAGCCTTTGTCCAACTGCTCATCCGGCGAGGTCAGCGGCACCAGCACTCGCAAGACGTTGCCGTAGGTACCGCAAGACAGCAGGATCAGGCCTTTGTCGCGAGCCTTTGCTACGACCTGCGCAACAGCAGCCGCGTTCGGCTTGTGGCTGTCGCCATCTTCGAACAACTCCACGGCGATCATCGCGCCCAGCGCACGCACTTCGCCAATGACCGGGTATTTCTTCTGGATAGCCTTGAGGCGGGTCACCAGGTGTTCGCCCACGGCTTTGCAGCGATCCAGCAAGTGTTCTTCTTCGAACACTTCCATCACCGCCAGCGCCGCCGCGCACGCGATCGGGCTACCGGCGTAAGTGCCGCCCAGGCCGCCTGGCGCAATGGCGTCCATGTATTCAGCCTTGCCGCACACGCCGGCGAGCGGGAAGCCGCCTGCGATGGATTTGGCGAAGGTGGTCAGGTCAGCTGCAACGCCCATCTGTTCCATGGCGAAGAAGGTACCGGTACGGCCGGCGCCGGTCTGCACTTCGTCAGCGATCAGCAGGATGCCGTGCTGGTCGCACAGGGCGCGCAGGCGCTGCATGAAAGCCTTCGGTGCCACATAGAAACCGCCTTCGCCCTGGACCGGCTCGATGATGATCGCAGCGATGTCACGCGGCTCGGCGTCGTTCTTGAAGATGCGTTCGATGCTGGCGATGGAATCGTCAATGCTCACGCCATGCAATTCATTCGGGTACAGCGCGCGGAAGATGCCACCGGGCATCAGGCCCATGCCGGCCGAGTACGGCACGACTTTGCCGGTCAGGCCCAGGGTCATCATGGTGCGACCGTGGTAGGCGCCGGTGAAGGCGATCACACCGGCACGGCCCGTGGCGGCGCGAGCGATCTTAACGGCGTTTTCCACCGCTTCGGAACCGGTGGTGACCAGCAGGGTTTTCTTGGCGAAATCACCTGGGACCTTGGCGTTGATTTTTTCGCACAGTTCCACGTACGGCTCGTAGGCCAGGACCTGGAAGCAGGTGTGGGTCAGCTTGTTCAGCTGTGCGGTCACCGCGGCGATGATTTTTGGGTGCACATGGCCGGTGTTCAGCACAGCGATACCGCCGGCGAAATCGATGAATTCACGACCTTCAACGTCGGTCACCGTGGCGTTCTTCGCCGATTCGGCAAAGATCGGGTGAATCTGGCCGACGCCACGGGGAACAGCGGCGATACGGCGGGCCATCAGGTCTGCGTTGGTCTTGCTCATTAAAATGTCCTCATTCGCAGCTCAGGGCGGCGTGGATCAAGGAATAGATGGCGGGGAGTCAACTGCGGCAGCATGCGATGATCGACTGCCGCAGCGTTCCGGCCACAAGAAACAGAACAGGTGAAACGCGCAAAGGGACAGCGCTCTCGTGCCCTTTGCGCTTGTAGCAGATCAGATCCCCAGGCAGAGGTATTTGATTTCCAGGTAATCCTCGATGCCGTACTTGGAACCTTCACGGCCCAGGCCCGACGCCTTGATGCCGCCGAACGGCGCGACTTCGTTGGAAATCAACCCAGTGTTGACGCCGACCATGCCGTATTCCAAGGCTTCGGCCACACGGAACACACGGCCCAGGTCACGGGCATAGAAGTACGAGGCCAGGCCGAACTCGGTGTCGTTGGACATCGCGATCACTTCGGCTTCGTCTTTGAAGCGGAACAGCGGCGCCAACGGGCCGAAGGTTTCTTCCTTCGCCACGGCGGCGCTCGATGGGACGTTGGTGAGGATGGTCGGCTCGAAGAAGTTGCCCTCGATCGCCTTGCCGCCCGCCAGCACGGTCGCGCCTTTGCTGACCGCGTCGGCGATGTGCTCTTGTACCTTGGCAACAGCTTTTTCGTCGATCAACGGACCGGTGGTGGTGCCGTCTTCCAGACCGTTACCGATCTTGAGCTTGGCCACCGCCACTTTGAGTTTTTCGGCGAACGCGTCGTACACCGAATCCTGGATGTACAGGCGATTGGCGCAGACGCAGGTCTGGCCGTTGTTACGGTATTTGGAGATGATCGCGCCTTCGACCGCCTTATCCAGGTCCGCGTCGTCGAACACAATGAATGGCGCGTTGCCGCCCAGTTCCAGGGAAACTTTCTTGATGTCCTTGGCGCATTCGGCCATCAACTGGCGACCGATCTCGGTCGAGCCGGTGAAGGACAGCTTGCGCACGATCGGGTTGCTGGTCAGCTCGCCACCGATGTCGCCGGCGCTGCCAGTGACTACGCTCAGTACGCCTTGCGGGATGCCGGCACGGTGCGCCAGTTCCACCAGGGCCAGGGCCGAGAACGGTGTTTGCGAAGCTGGCTTGATGACCATCGTGCAACCGGCAGCCAGGGCTGGGCCGGCCTTGCGGGTGATCATCGCGGCCGGAAAGTTCCACGGAGTAATGGCGGCGGTAACGCCGATCGGCTGCTTGATCACAATCAGGCGCTTGTCGGGTTGATGGCCGGGAATCACGTCGCCGTAGATGCGCTTGGCTTCTTCGGCAAACCATTCGATGAACGAGGCGGCGTAGACGATTTCGCCCTTGGACTCGGCCAGCGGCTTGCCCTGCTCCAAGGTCATCAGGCGACCCAGGTCGTCCTGGTTTTCGATCAGCAATTCGTACCAGCGGCGCAGCTTGTTGGCGCGCTCCTTGGCGGTCAGCGCACGCCAGGCCGGCAGCGCCTTGTCGGCGGCTTCAATCGCCCGGCGGGTTTCGGCAGCGCCCATTTTTGGCACGGTGCCCAGTACTTCGCCCGTCGCCGGGTTGGTGACTTTAATCGTCTGACCGTTGTCCGCATCGACCCAAGCGCCATCGATAAAAGCTTGCTGGCGGAACAACTGGGTGTCTTTAAGCTGCATGTCGGCTTTCCTTAACAGCACCGCGCGCACGCGGAGCGAATTAGAGTTGTAGAAAGGCGCCTCGGGGGGCTGCCGTCAGGGAAATCATCCACCGGGCTGAAGCACAGAAATATCGCACATAAGCACAGACGTGCGGTTCAGCACCCAGACAAGAGCGTTTGAAATCTCAAACGAATCCTAGGGCCGATAGGGGCGTAGGACAATAGGCTGTTCGAAAAAAAGAACGAAAAAGCTGGATTCGCCTGTTTTTTCTGATCAGCGTAGTCAATGGCCGCCGCGCGGCACGAAAACGCAGGCGATTCAGTAGCATGGACGCCCGCCACGCTTATGAGTATCATGGCGCCCGCGTTGCACCAGTAGCTCAGCTGGATAGAGTACTGCCCTCCGAAGGCAGGGGTCGTGGGTTCGAATCCCGCCTGGTGCACCATCTTCTTTCCCTTGTATTACAAGGGGATAGCGCTCCTGACAGAAATCTGTCCTAGTCCTGAAAGTCGTTTTTGCCACAAATTTGCCACACTTGAACGTGGCGGGAATGGTCGAAATGGCAACAATCAGGAATCGCGGCGAGTATCAGTGGGAAGCGCAAATCCGTCGCAAGGGCTATCCAGCCCAAAGAAAAACCTTCGAAACTAAAGCCGATGCCCAAGCCTGGGCACGCATGATCGAAAGCGAAATCGACCGGGGCTTTTTTGTCTCTCGCGTCGAGGCTGAAGGCACCGCCTTTCATCAACTCATCGATCGCTATATCTCCGAGATCGCTCCGAAGCACAAAGGTGCGTATTCGGAAATCAAACGCCTGGAAGCGCTCAAGCGTCATCGAATGGCGACACGCATCGTCGCTACCCTCACCTCGTCAGATTTTGCCCGTTACCGTGACGAGCGCCTGAAGATCCGCAAGGGCAATACAGTGAAGCGTGAGCTTGCGTTATTTCAGTGTGTGTAGAAATTCGCAAGCAAGGTGATGAGGGGGCGCTGGGAGCATCGATGAGTGCTAATCGACTGACGACACAGAGCTGCTCGCAGACGTATTTGCGGGAAGCGCCGCGGCGATGAGCTCCTCCAAAGCTTCTACTAATTTCGTCACTGCCGGTTCGCACCCTGGCGCAACTCGAAGCAGCTCGTCCACTTTTCGCCCCAAGCTCGCGGTACCGGTTGAATACTCACGCGGATCGTCTTTAATTTGCAGAAATGTGCATATTTTATGCAAATTTTTGCCAACACTATTCATCTGTCCCCGCTCGTAGCGAGAGATCTGAGAATGATGAACATTGACTGCACGGCCGAGATCCACGAGCGTTAGACCACGGCCCAAGCGAGCTTGGCGGATCTGCGTCCCAACAAAGGCTACTTCGGATGAAGAGTTGAATTTTTTTCCCATAATGTGCAAAATATTTGCACACATTTTCACAGAAGGCGAGCAGAATGGCAGTCTACGTGGATTCAGAAGAGATCCTGTGGCGGGGCAAGCTCTGGTGCCATCTGGCAGCGGATACTCTGGATGAGCTTCACTCGTTCGCCTCTCGACTGGGCCTGCGCAAAAGCTGGTTCCAATCCAAGGGTTACCCGCACTACGATGTGACCGTTTCGGTGCGTGAACGCGCGCTGAGAATGGGAGCAATCGACGCCGATCGCGAGACAATCGTCGGTCGCTGCAAGCTGCTGAAGATGGAGCTACGACAGCAAGTGCAACGGCAGCAGGTGCTGGCACTCGCATGAAATAGCTGAAACATGATCAAGGAGGATTGATGGCGCCAGTACCTCAACCGCGTCCGGTGGCACTTACCGTAGCCAAGTACATGCTCAAAGCGCGGGAGAGCATGCGCTTCAAGGACGATGCCGATAGCCTTCAATACATTCGCTTCGGATACTTTGGCGAGATTGGTGGCTTACTTTCCTCCGTAAAAAAAGCAGGTCGTGACCGCTTGCAGGCCGCACAAAACGACTTGGCCGCAGAAGAACTGGGCGACGCGCTGTGGTACTTGACCATTGCGGCGCACCTTCTGAAAATCCCCGCCGACGCTCTCGGGGAGCACTGCATCCTTGTCCTTCGCGATGAATTCGGCGAAAGCAAGAAAGCTCCCGCGCCCCCGATTACGTTCCGTCAGATAGACGGTCTTATCGAAACACAGCGCGATGAGGATACAATCCCCCGCCCAACGCAGTTGGGTAAGCTTGCGCTAAGCGCCGGCGTGCTGGCTGAAATGTCGCATGCCAGCTTGGCAAGTATGGCGCCACCCAAGCGCGAGGCTTATTTCGGACAGCTGTTGTCGGAGCTCGCCAAGACCTGCTCCAGCTTCAACCTGAACCTTGAAGATGTGGCCTTGGGAAACCTGGAAAAAACGGCCAGTCGGTGGCCAAGTGAACAGAAGCGTGAATTTCCACTTTTCGATGAAGGCTTTCCGGAGCATGAGCAGTTCGAGCGCGAATTCACTATCGAATTCATCGAACGCGGCGAAGGCCAGAACAAGCATGTGGTTCAGCGCCTGAATGGCGTCTATATCGGTGACCGCCTTACAGACAACAGCAACGAGCCTGACGACTATCGCTTCCACGATGTCTTCCATTTGGCTTATGTGGCGTATCTGGGTTGGTCACCAGTGTTGCGAGCACTGCTCAAGCGCAAACGGAAATCCGACCCCGCCAAGGATGAGAACGACGATGGCGCTCGCGCAGCGATCATTGAAGAAGGCATCGCCACTTGGATTTTCGATCACGCGAAAAAATATGACTACTACGCAGCAACTCGACCTGGACGTCTCGACTACGGCCTACTCAAGCAGATCCAAGGGATGGTTCGGGGTTACGAGGTTGAGCGATGCAAGCTTTGGCAGTGGGAGCTTGCCATCATCGAAGGTTTCAGAATGTTCCGCGAACTGCGCGAGCATCGAGGAGGCTCGGTGGTAGTCAACATTACTGAAGGGACGCTGACTTTTCACAAGCCCCTCAAAGAGGCCTAAACGCAATGACCCCTAAATCCTTCGTAAAGGCCTTGTCTGAATTCAGCCTCGACAATGTGTTCAACCCATACGCAGACACCTGCCCTGTGCATGATCGCGCGGGCGCTGCCGCCTCTCGTCGCAAAAACCTGAAAACCTATCTTCAGGCTGTATCCGATCTAGGCACCGACACCATCTGGATGGGTCGTGATCTGGGATATCGCGGTGGACGTCGGACCGGGCTGGCCCTTACCGACGAATTCCACCTTTCCGAGATGACTCGCGTCTATCCGGGATGCGAGTCGCAACAGGCGACCCGGGGCCCAGCAATCGCCGAACGTACTGCTGCGGAGATTTGGGCCGTCCTGAAGGCTGTCGATATTCCTCCCCTGCTGTGGAATGTTTTCCCATTTCATCCGCATGAGCCAGGCAACCCATTCACCAACCGCAAATTCAGCGCAAAAGAGCTGGCGTTGGTGGATGAGCTCAATAGCGAGCTGTTCAGTTGGCTTAGAATCAAGAAGATTATCGCGATTGGTCAGGACGCCGCGCACTATGCGTCGCGCTTTGGCCTACCCATAGAAACCATTCGCCACCCGAGCTACGGGGGAGTCCGTGACTTCCGCGCAGGGATGGCCAAGCTCTACGATCTGCGCCCCCTGAGTTCTCAAGCAAGTCGCCAGGCTTCGCTGCTCTAACGATTCCTTTCAACCAGGTAGAGAAGCCAAGAGATCTTTGGTGAAACCTACCTTGCCAAAGGTCTCCGTATCCAAGTAGGCATGCGTTGCGATACAGGTAAGCACTCCACACTCATACTTGGATTCCTTACCCACAAACGAGTGAAGCTGGCTCAACCCGACAAGGTTGCCCAGCGCACGCTGACAGTACCACTGAGAGCGGTAGATCGCAGTCAGATCCAGCTTGCCATCTGTAATTTTAAAGCTCAGATGACTCAAGCAAGGAACGTTGAGGGGTTTCGCATCTCGAGATGGGTCGAACACCGGTAATTCATACCCATGTCCGTCGATTGGCGGTGCCAGATCAATATCGGGATCACTGACCCCCAGCTCGAACGCCGATTGGTACTTGGTACCGTTGTGCGTTTGAAGCAGACGCTCAATCAGGTCGTCCAATGGATTGATGGTCCCTGTCCCGTTTCGGCTCGGACGACTCATCATGCGCTGAGCATACGTGCCCCACGAACTGCGCTTTTTGCCCTTGGCCAGCAACGCCAAGTAATTTGTGTATAGCTCGGGACGAGAAAATCGTCGGGCCAACCCATTGGGGAAAATGGTGCCCGCCACGGTCTCGACACTCAGGTCCTCACGACTGCTGCGCAACGCCGCATCCACAGCCTTGATGATTTTCAGATCATCCTTGCCCAGCTTCTGAGGAGCGCTGATTTCCAGGATCAAATTCCGATCCTTGCGCTGCTTGCATCCCGCCAGATGTCGCGCCGCAGCCACCCAAGCCTGCCCCAAACTTTCAGATGCGATCAGTTTTGCCATTCTCTACTCCAAAAACACATTCGGCATGCGCGCTTACATAGGCGCCTGAAATCCAGGCGTGTCCGTCTACACCCCACTGGGGGCCCCAGCTATTGCGCACGTAGAACCATGGCGCACTATTTCCATCTTCATGCCCCACGCCAATAGCGACTACCGCATGGAGAAGCCCTGGCATGACCTGATCACCGAAAGCCACCAGGCCCCCTTCAGGCTTGAAGAATTCGGGCGTTACCCGCAGACCCAATCCGATCGGCTGACCGGCACCTATAAAACAGGCGATATCGGTAGGGTCAGCCGATACGCACTGCAATAAATCACCGTAATGCTGAAGTCCCGAGGGCAGATCGGGAATTGGGAGCGAAGGCTCTTCAGAGCAGTAGGGGAACGCGGCTTCCTCAGGCTGACCGACACGAGATGCCTCTCGCATCGCATCGAAAGTGATTCCGCCGCCCGGCGTCCAACCCGGCGTCAAAATGGCGGCCGCCCGATAAAGGTATTCAGGACTCAAATCGGCGGGCGATTTCGGTCGATTCAGATCCGATAATGCAAATGCCAGGCAGGTCGGGCGTCGCCCCTGAGGCCTTGCTGGCGAACCGAAGCCATCGAGCAACACCTTAGGGACGATCACGCTAGCCCGTCCTTGAGCAACTGCTTACGCGAGTGCGGCGTCAGCCCGAGATTCAACGGCTCAAACTTGGTGCATGAGCTGAATGTATCAGCGGCTGAGCTCAAGGCATCCCATGGCGCACGCTCCGAGAGCCGCACGTTTACGGGCTTTGAATCGCTGTTCCTTCCGCCAGTGAGGAGGTAGTCCATTATATCTGTACCGCCGAAAACCGGCGACTTATCCACTGAAGGCGTCGAGGGTACGGTCAACGGCTCCAGCTGAAATCCCTGCGCCTTTAACTCTTCGGAATCGGCTTCCCAGAGATATCCTGACGGTGCGCGGCTTGGCAATCGAACAACCAACTGGTCATCCGGGCGAGGCTCAAGGATTGAAGTTCGATCATCGCTGTCGAGCAGCCACACCTCTTTGCGGGCATCCACCAAACGGTCGCCGAGCAGCGCTTTCTTGATCATCGCGGGCTTGGTCCGCAACATTTCCCGGACTTGATCAGCGCTCATGACGCCATGCCGGCTGAGCGACCATGCCGCCGCTTCGTAGCTGACCCCCATGCGTAGCGCCAGTTGATAAAGGACGTCAGGCCGAAACAGCGCCTGCTTGGTCCATTGCTTGCGCTGCATGATTTTGACGATCAGTTTGCGAGGCACCAGCAGGTTGTACCCGAACTGATCCGCTTCCTGCTCGACGAGGGCAGCCTGAGAACCGTAATAGATTTTCTCGTCGGCGCTGCTGCCGTGGCCCATGAAAAAATGACCCAGCTCGTGGGCACAGGTCATATGAACCAAGCCTGCTGGGCGATCCACATTGACCAATATTCCAGGCGCTTCGTCACCCAGAAATGCCCCGAGCAGCTTCTCCATGGGGCGCAGCATGACCATCACCCCAGAATCAGCAGCGATCTGGAAAGGGTCTATTCGCGTGTATCCGTCCTGCTCGATGCGGGCCATCGCACCGCTCTCATCGATGACTTCGACCGCACGCTGTGCGGCTCGCAAAACAATATCGCGGAAGCCCATTCACTGTCCCTTGTGCTTGAGAAACTCGGCGAAGCGAGCTACCTCATCAATATCCTGCTGCGAAAGTCCATTCACTGCTCTGGCCAGAAACGCGAGCTGGGTGGGGCCGGAAGGCGCCGGGTCTCTTCCGGTCATCAGGTACTCTATAGACTTGCGATAGAGCCTGGCGAGCTTGCTCAGCTCCGTCGCCTCCACCTTGCGGTTGCCCGACTCGATGTTGGTCACCGCCGGGCGGGAGACCCCAAGCGCATGAGCCACCTCATCCTGAGAGAGCCCCACATACTCCCGAGCATCTCGCAGGCGCTCAGCCAGGCGTAGCCTGTCCTGATCCTCCACCGACGAACTATTCATGGGTCTTTTCCTTCAGGTGCTTAAGGATTCCCGACGTGACCAGCTTGACGAACTGCTCCTTGGTTTCGTAGCCGCCGTTGCGGATAACGACATCCACCGGAATTTTGACTTTCAATATTTTCCCGATATCAACCAGCGCCTCGATAGCCATTACCGACTCCATCGGCGCACCCAAGTCATCAACCGACAGCGGGTCATCAACGATTTCGAGCGCACGCTTATCCCAGAACTGGCCAAGGTGTTTCTCAATGTCGTCTTTCATTTCGATGGTTCCGAGGTAAGAAAATCGTACATTTGATGTTTGAATTTAAGTCAATACCGCAGAAATCGCAACGCCTTCCGATGCGTCAATCTCTGGAGCCAGCTTCCCAGCGCGGTACCTCCACCTTGTTAAGCAGCAAAGCATGCGCGAAACCCGTTGAATGAGACCCACTGGACGCCATTACCAAAGTTCAGCCGTCCAACCACCTCCGTGTTGCCGGTATAACCTTCAGCCTTAAGAGCCCGCTCAACATCAGCAGCTCGGTTGTGGATCAGGTCTTGAAGGCCATGGATTCGTTGTCGCCTGAGCTCGGCGTCTATCACCGCTTGTGTAAGGTTTTGGAAGATAGATGCGAATTTTTCGAATTAAATGCGACTGCTGAGCGTTTCCTCTGCCTCCGCTTCATAAAACGTTTGAAGCGCACCGGCACTGAGCGCGAGCCGGTACAACCCTAACGGACAGACCTCCCCCACGCTGGGCCACCGGCTACATTTACCTCACGTATTCACGCACCAAAGCAGCCTTACGCTGCTTAACGTTCTCGACCGTTCATGACTGACCTGCCTTTTCTGCATGCAATCGCTCGAGGGCATCATTCAGCGCGCGCAGGGCTGTTGTGGCCAATGCTCTGCCTTTCATGACATTTGGTGTAAACCTCTAGCTGGTGCACCATAATGGAAATCAAAAAGCCTCAGTCCTAACGGATTGGGGCTTTTTATGGGATTTATCTCCCATAGGTGTCGCGTTACCGTCTAACTATGCAGCTCTTTTCTCGACGGGCTGTTCCCGATCCGGGTTCAGCAGCACCGTGCCTATCGGTTCCCAGTTGCGTGTCTGGCCTGGCCAGCGTTCCGGGTTTTTCTCCCTCGCCTGCTCGTACACTTCATGACGCCGAGCCAGGATTTGTCGATCCAGCCCTTGATGCCGTTCGGCCGGGGTCACGAAACGGATCCGGCTATGCCGGTGTTCATGGTTATACCAGCGTATAAAATCCCTGACCCAAGCCCGTGCGGCCTCCAGGTTGGCGAAGCCATCCGACGGCCATTGCGGGCAATACTTCAACGTTCTGAACAACGACTCCGAGTACGGATTGTCGTTGCTCACACGCGGTCGGCCACGTGACGGTGTGATACCCAAGTCATGCATTTTGCTCAACAGCGTCAGCGACTTCATCGGCGCACCGTTGTCCGAGTGCAGCACCAGCGCCTCGCGCAAACATTGTTCGCCGATCACGCTGCGTTGCAGCAGCGCAGCCGCCTTCTCGCCGCTTTCTTCTTCGTAAACCTCCCAGCCCACGGCCTTGCGGCTGTAGATATCCTCGATCAGGTACAAGTAATAATACTTCCCACGCACCGGCGAAGGCAGGTATGTGATGTCCCACGACCACACCTGATTCGGCCCTTCGGCAGCGTGCGTCGTCGGCGCCGCGTGTCGCCGGGGTCGCTGGCTGCGACCTCGATGCTGTTGCTGACCCGCTGCACGCAGCACCCGATAAAACGTGGCCTCCGATGCCAGGTAGCGCTGCTGGTCGGCCAGCCTCGGCACGATCTGACTCGGCGGTAGATGAGCGTAGGCCGGGCTGTTGCACAGCGTCAGGATCGTTTGTCGTTCGCTTTCGCTCAACGCATTGCGTGGCCTGGGTCGTACCGTGGTGGTTCGGGCATCTGCCTGAACAGCCTCGGTTTCAGTCCAGCGCTGCAAGGTTCTGAGCGAGAGGCCGACTTCCTGACAAGCTCTGATCTTCCGGGCTCCGGCCAGTTGCGCTTCATGCAACCAGGTCACGAGCAATTGCCGTTCCGGCAGAGCCGTCAACTGTCCTCGTTGTCGATCCCCCAGTAATCGTTGAGCTTTTTTCGCAGCACCAGCAACGCGGCAGTTTCAGCCAGCGCCTTGTCTTTACGGCGCAGTTCGCGCTCAAGTTGCTCGATGCGTTTCTTGTCCTTGCGGGCTTGCTCGCGGTCGTCTTTGGACTGAGCTTTTTCCGACTTCTGACCACTGATGAAGGCTTGTCGCCACGCCTTGATCTGCTCGGGGTAAAGGCCCTTTCGACGGCAGTACTCACCCAGCTCGATCTCGGATAAACCGCTGGCTTCAAGGACGACGGCAAATTTGGTTTCGGCTGTCCAGTTCTGGGCCGATGGGGTGTTTTCGGGCACTGCTCTTCCTTCAGAACTGACCTGTTTGCGCCAGTTGGACAAAGACATTTCGCTGACCCCTTCGCGCCGGGAAACCTCGGCCATCGACAGGTTGAGCGGGGGAAGCAGCATCTTGAGCAATGCGGCTTTGCGTTCCGGTGAATAGTACGGCACGAGCAGTTTCTTTCCGCCCCCGATTAGTATTTTCTGGAAAATTCGGAGAGGCGACAACTATCCTGACACCGGGGGGTGTTGAAGCGCATGAGGGTTGAATCAGGCATGACCCAGGCCCAGTGCTCTGCCGCGCTGGGAAGGCCACAATCGTTTATGAGTGATGTGGAACGAGGGGTGAGACGGTTGGACATGGTTCAACTTCGTGATTTGTGTCTCGTCCTAAAAACTGATCTGGTAAATTTCACACTGGCTTATGAGCAAGCTCTAATCGAAGGTATGCTTCGGGACTGATTAATGAGCTGCGAAGGGACGGACTCACAAATCAGCACCCGGCCTTGGGTAATCATTATCGTGGATCACCATGCTGCAGTGAGCGAGACCAGAAGGCTTGGGTAACGATTTGCAGTACTATTTGCCCACATGCTTGCCCTAGCTAGTAATGATCTGACGACTCAGTCGTTAAACGATCCCGATTTGATCCTCTATTTTCGCAACTGGATAAAGAACCACAATGGTTACGCCCAAAGCAGTTAAACCAAGCAAAGAAGAGCCATTGGAGAAGCAGCTTTGGAAAGCCGCCGACAAGCTGCGCAAGAACATCGACGCAGCCGAGTACAAGCATGTGGTGCTCGGCCTGATTTTCCTTAAGTACATTTCCGATTCGTTTGAAGGTATGTATACCCGACTGAAAGCTGGGGAAGGCGAGTACGCGGGTGCGGATCCGGAGGATAAGGACGAGTACAAGGCCGAGAACGTGTTCTTCGTGCCGCTCGAAGCACGCTGGTTCTATTTGCTAAGCATGGCCCGGCAGCCTGATATCGGCCGACATGTAGATGCCGCCATGGATGCCATCGAGAAGGAAAATCCCTCGCTCAAGGGCGTTCTGCCCAAGGTCTTCGCCCGGCAGAATCTTGATCCTGCTAGCCTCGGCGGGCTGATCGATCTGGTTGGCAATATCGCTCTTGGCGACGCCAAAAGCCGTAGCGCCGACGTGCTAGGGCATGTCTTTGAATACTTTCTCGGTGAGTTCGCCTTGGCTGAAGGCAAGCAGGGAGGCCAATTTTACACCCCTCGCTCCATCGTTGAGCTACTAGTAATAATGCTTGAGCCCTACAAGGGACGCGTATTCGATCCATGCTGCGGTTCTGGTGGCATGTTTGTACAATCGGAAAAGTTCGTTGAAGAGCATCAGGGACGGATCAACGATATTTCCATTTATGGCCAGGAAAGCAATCAGACCACTTGGCGGCTGGCGCGGATGAACCTTGCTATTCGCGGCATCGACTCCTCACAGGTGAAATGGAACAACGAAGGTTCCTTCCTTAATGATGCGCACAAGGACCTCAAGGCCGATTTCATTATCGCCAACCCGCCTTTCAACGTCAGCGACTGGAGCGGCGAACTGCTGCGAGGCGATGGTCGTTGGCAGTACGGTACACCACCGGTGGGTAACGCCAACTTCGCCTGGCTGCAACACTTCGCCCACCACCTAGCACCCAACGGCCGCGCTGGCGTTGTGTTGGCCAAGGGCGCGCTGACTAGCAAGAGCAGCGGCGAAGGCGACATTCGAAAGGCTCTGATTGCCGATGGCAATCTGATCGACTGTATCGTCAACCTCCCGGCCAAGCTGTTCCTGAATACCCAGATCCCGGCGGCCCTGTGGTTTATGAATCGCGCCCGCAACAACAGCCACCCACGCAAAGGCGAAATCTTGTTTATCGACGCGCGTAACCTTGGCCATCTGATCAACCGCCGCACCAAAGAGCTCAGCGTCGAGGATATTCAGCATATCGCAGCCACGTACCACGCCTGGCGCACCAGCGAAAGCGACTACGCGGACATGAAAGGTTTTTGCGCCTCGGTGCCGCTGCAGCGTGTGGCAGAACTGGACTATGTGCTAACGCCCGGTCGCTATGTTGGCCTACCCGACGAAGACGATAACTTTAATTTTGTCGAGCATTTTGCCGCGTTAAAGTCGGAATTTGAGGCGCAGCTGTTGGAGGAAACCAAGCTTAATCAGGTTATTGCAGATAACCTGGCGAGACTGAATGTATGAGTGAGTGGCAAGACTTTGTTGTCGAAGATATCGCTGCACCAGGTAAAAACTCATTAGCAACGGGCCCTTTCGGCTCATCAATCAGCTCTAAATTTTTCGTTGCACAGGGTGTACCTGTAATTCGAGGAGGGAATTTAAGCTCAGAAGTTGGAAAGCGCCTGAATGATGAGGGACTGGTGTTCGTTTCCACCGATAAGGCCGAGGAGTTCAGCCGCTCGATAGTCAGCCTAGGAGACTTAATATTTACATGCTGGGGAACAATCAACCAGGTCGGGTTGATTGACAATAGGGCGCGCCATCTAAAGTATGTGATTTCTAATAAACAAATGAAGCTGAGTGTTGACCACAGTAAAGCTCACCCTCTATTTCTCTACTATCTGTTTTCAAGCCCGGAAAAGCAGCAGGAAATTTTGAACAATGGAATAGGTGCGGCTGTTCCTGGGTTTAACTTAGGACAACTAAGGAAAATGGTTATTTCACTACCAAAGCCGGACGAGCAAAAAGCTATCGCTGCCGTGCTTAATAGCCTTGACGAAAAAATTGACCTATTACACCGCCAGAATACGACCCTCGAAGCCATGTCCAAAACCCTGTTCCGTCATTGGTTCACTGAAGGACCACGTAATAACTGGACGGAAAGATCTTTAAGCCATATTGCCAGATTCTTAAATGGACTAGCCTGCCAAAAGTACTTACCAGAAAATGACCTCGATAAATTGCCTGTATTAAAAATCAGGGAACTAAGCGGTGGCATCTCCGACAACTCAGACTGGGCAACAAACCAAGTTAAATCCGATTATATCGTCGAGGCGGGCGACGTAATTTTTGCCTGGTCTGCCTCGCTAATGGTCAAGATCTGGGATGGTGAGCGCTGCGTATTGAACCAGCATCTATTCAAGGTGACCTCTGACCAATTTCCGAAATGGTATTACCTGCTTTGGTGTAAACACCATCTCGCCGAATTTATCTCTATCTCGTCGAGCCACGCAACGACCATGGGCCATATCAAACGCGGCGATCTTGATGCTGCCATGGTACTGGTTCCGACTGCTGGGGAGCTGGAGGAGATGTCAACGCAAATGGAACCGTTGCTCGACAAGCAGATAGCCAATGCCAAGCAAATGAAGAGCCTGGAAAAGCTTCGCGATACTCTATTACCAAAAGTTATCAATGGGGAAGTGAGAGTGTCTTTCTGATGGAAAAGCTAAGGGCTACGCTTGCTCGTTATAATCGCTGGCAGACGCTTGAGATTTACATTGAGCGCATGGAGGGGCATCTTGAGACGGATTTCAGTATTTCGGTTGAAAATGCCAAGGCTCTGCTGGAAAGTATTGGCAAAGAAATCTGCGATGCGAAAGGCGTAGCGCTTGGGACCACACCTAGTATCAATGCCGTATTGAAGAAGGCCTTTGTATCCCTTGGCTATACTGCGGAAGAGCTGGTGACGCAGATGTCTGGCTCATTGGCTAACATTGGCCAATTGATTGGCAATCTGAGAAATGAAATAAGCCCAACCTCTCACGGAAAATCACTAGAAGAGTTGAAAGATAGGAATAACAAAGTCGATTTGCTTACCAGAGAATTCTTGATTGACAGCACGCTTGTTGTGGCTGTTTTTCTTATTCGTGCTTTTGAAGAGCGTGAGGGGATGGTCACAGCCGCCGGTGATGACGAGAGTCATCAGAACTTCGATTATGAGACTAACGAGAGTTTCAATAACTTCTGGGATGACAACTTTGGGGATTTCGCAATGGGCGAGTACGCCTACCCTGCGAGTGAAATTTTATTCAACATGGAACTTGAGGCCTATCAACTGGAGTGCAGGGCGTTCCTGGAGTCCGAGGACGGTATAGCTGAGGGTGAGGCATAATTCAGTTATAAAAACTTGCTGTAGATAGCTTCCGAATTGGCTTGGCTGCCCTGAACCTGCTGTTCGCGGAGTCGAACTCCAGACAGAAGACATCATGATCTGCCTTATCATGAACATGCTGGCGGCACCAGAAAACCCATAGGGAAATCCATTTTGGCCACACTCACCGAATCTGCTATCGAAACCTTCGCCATCAGGCTGTTAGAACGCTTGGGTTACCAGCCCATTCACGCCCCCGATAGCGCACCGGACAGTGAAAACCCCGAGCGGAGTGATTATGCTGAAGTATTGCTACTCGGGCGATTGGAGCAAGCAGCTCGGCGAATCAATACCAAGCTGCCAGCGGATGTCATCCAGGCCGCGCTGAAAGAGGTGCAGCGCGTGCAGTCACCCGAGCTGTTGGCGAATAATGAGGCGTTTCATCGCTTGCTGAGCGAAGGAGTACCGGCCACCCTGCACAAGGATGGTGACGAGCGCGGCGAGCGGGTCTGGTTGATCGACTTTGCCCACCCGGAAAACAATGAATTCGTAGTTGCCAGCCAGTTCACCGTCATCGAGAACAACCAGACCAAACGGCCGGATTTGGTGCTGTTCGTCAACGGTCTGCCCCTGGTAGTGATCGAGCTGAAAAACGCCGTTGCGGAAAACGCCACGCTGAAAAGTGCTTACCAGCAGATAGAGACCTACAAAGAAACTGTTCCTAGCCTATTCGCCAGCAATGCCTTCGTAGTTATCTCAGATGGCTTGGAAGCCAAGGCCGGTTCCCTCTCGGCGGGATTATCACGCTTTATGGCGTGGAGAAGTGCCGACGGCAAGGCCGAGGCATCGCACCTAGTAAGCCAGTTGGAAACCCTAATCGTCGGCATGCTGAACAAACCCACTTTGTTGGACTTGCTGCGCCACTTTATCGTGTTCGAAAAGGCCCGGAAGGAAGACCCAAATACAGGTCAGATCACCATCAGCACAGTAAAAAAGCTGGCGGCTTATCACCAGTATTATGCAGTTAATGCGGCAATAGCCTCCACCCTACGGGCTGTGGATATGGGTGCAAGCCTGAGTACGCGGGAGAGCCCCGCCAGTTATGGCCTCCCCAGCGTGACCAAACAGCCCCGAGGAGATAAGAAGGCGGGTGTGGTATGGCACACTCAGGGGTCGGGCAAGTCGCTTTCCATGGTGTTCTACACTGGCAAGATCGTATTAATGCTGAATAATCCGACCATTCTGGTGATCACCGACCGCAACGACCTGGACGATCAGTTGTTCGACACCTTTGCCGCCTCCAAGCAGCTGCTGCGCCAGGAGCCGGTGCAGGCCAAGGATCGCGACGAACTCAAAGCACTGCTCAAGGTGGCGGCCGGCGGTGTAGTGTTCTCCACTATCCAGAAGTTTCAGCCCGCAGAGGGGAACATCTACGAGGAGCTTTCCGAGCGCCGCAATATCGTGGTGATCGCCGACGAAGCACATCGTACCCAGTACGGCTTCGCGGCCAAGACGGTAGATGAGAAAAGCCTCGACGGGACCTTGATCGGCAAGAAGGTCGTCTACGGTTTCGCCAAGTACCTGCGTGATGCCCTGCCCAACGCGACCTACCTCGGTTTTACCGGTACCCCGATTGAAAAGACCGACGTCAATACGTCCGCCGTGTTCGGCAACTACGTGGACATTTACGATATTGCCCAAGCTGTGGAGGACGGTGCCACGGTACGCATTTTTTACGAGAGCCGCCTGGCCCGAGTGGCACTAAGCGAAGACGGCAAAAAGCTGATAGCTGAGCTGGACGAAGAGCTGGATCAGGACGAACTGAGCGAGACGCAAAAGGCCAAGGCCAAGTGGACGCGGATGGAAGCGCTGATCGGCAGCGAACAACGTATCAAGAATATTGCCAGCGATATCGTTGCCCACTTCGACGCCCGCCAAGAGGTCTTTGCCGGTAAGGCCATGGTGGTAAGCATGTCGCGGCGCATTGCTGCCGAGCTGTACAGTGAGATAGTCAAACTGCGTCCGCAGTGGCACTCGGATGACTTAAGCAAAGGCGCGATCAAGGTGGTGATGACCGCCTCGTCCAGCGATGGTCCACTGTTAGCCAAGCATCACACAAGCAAAGAACAACGCAAAATGCTAGCCGAGCGGATGAAGGACGATTCCGACCCGCTGAAGTTAGTGATCGTACGTGATATGTGGCTGACTGGCTTCGACGCGCCCAGCATGCACACTCTATATATTGATAAACCAATGAAGGGACACAACCTGATGCAGGCAATTGCCCGCGTGAATCGCGTGCATCAGGACAAACCGGGTGGTTTGGTGGTGGACTATCTCGGCATTGCCTCCGACCTGAAAGAAGCGCTGTCCTTTTATTCCGATGCCGGCGGCAAGGGCGACCCCACGCTGGCGCAAGAACAGGCGGTGGCGTTGATGCTGGAGAAGATCGAGGTGATCACGGCGATGTACCACGGGTTCGCCTATGAAGATTTCTTCGGGGCCGATACCGCACAAAAGCTATCGCTGATCCTAGCGGCGGAAGAACACATTCTCGGGTTGGAGGATGGATGCAATCGCTATATCAAAGAAGTCTCTGCGCTGTCGCAAGCCTTTGCCATTGCGGTGCCGCATGAGCAGGCCCTAGACGCCAAGGACGAAGTGGGTTTTTTCCAGGCGGTCAAAACCCGTCTGGTCAAGTTCGATGGAGGTACTGGTGACGGCCGCAGCGATGAAGACATCGAAACTACAATCCGCCAGGTGATCGACAAAGCATTGGTGTCGGAACAAGTGATCGACGTGTTCGACGCGGCGGGTATCAAAAAACCGGATATTTCCATTCTCTCCGACGAATTTCTGGCTGAACTGAAGGACCACAAGCATAAGAACGTGGCGCTTGAGGTACTGAAGAAGCTGCTCAACGACGAGCTGAAGGCACGGGCCCGAAAGAATCTGGTACAGAGCAAGAGTCTGATGGAAATGCTGGAAAATGCTATCAAGAAGTATCACAACAAAATCCTCACCGCTGCCGAGGTGATGGACGAGTTGATCAAAATCAGCAAGGAAATCGTTGCCTCGGACGACGAAGCCAAAAACATGGGGCTGACGGATTTCGAATACGCCTTCTATAGCGCTGTGGCCAACAACGACAGTGCCCGCGAGTTGATGGCGCAAGACAAGTTGCGTGAGCTGGCCGTGGTACTGACCTTGCGCGTGCGGGAAAACGCCTCCATCGACTGGACCATCAAGGAGAGCGTCAAGGCCAAGCTGAAGGTGATTGTGAAACGTACCCTGCGCCAGTTCGGCTATCCGCCAGATATGCAATTGCTCGCGACGGAAACCGTGTTGAAGCAGGCGGAAATTATTGCGAAGGATTTAGCTCACTAGTGTTTTTAATGTGACCTTAAATGCCACAAATTTGCCACACTCGCCCCGCTGACTGGGGCGAAAAACCGCTACCCCTAGCTAACACAACCCGTTGATTTCCCAGCTAATCCCCGCTAACGTATTGATTCTAAACGTCGACTTTTAGGACTCCGAAGGCAGGGGTCGTGGGTTCGAATCCCGCCTGGTGCACCATCTTCAGATTCAAAAGCCCCTGGTCGCAAGACCTGGGGCTTTTTTGTGGTGCGCCAGGCATGGCGCGTAGCGCCGTGACTGGCGCTGTTTAGCTCACTGTGGTGGTGAGCCAAACGACTTGGAGGTGCAAGTCCTCTACACACCCGGCAAGGGGAAGTGTTAGCCAGAGGCAAGGGTGTCGCGGGTGACTGCGAATCTGAAGGAAGCCCGAGGCAAAATGCTGGCCTGACGAACAGGAAGCGGATGAGGCGGCGCAGCGGGGTAAGACGGCCACAATCGTCAAAGCCCAATACTTGCACGGAACGCTGTGACGTATATCCGACAGGCATAAGCAGGAAGGTCGCGCGAATTACCCTGGGAGATCTGCAGGCTTGCCACTGTGCTACCGAGCGTCGAGAGACGACGGGATGAGCGTGCAGAAGTCAGCTGAAGCCGTAGTAATCGCCGAAACCGGGGCGATGAAGGGCCGAACAGGTTATGCCGCCAGTAGGCGTCAGAGTCTCGTCGAATGTCCGAAAAACAGAAATCTCTCGACAAGAGGGCTGTAACCCCAAGTTCTGGACGGAATCCAGGGCTTGCGGCTGGCAGTGCGCAGGCATCGGCGGCGTCTGTGGCGTGGACGAACGCGGAACCGGACACGCTGATGGAGCGGGTGCTTGCACCCGCCAACCTGCGGCGTGCGTATCAACGTGTGGTCAGCAACAAGGACGCGCCGGGTGCCGATGGCATGACGGTGGAGCAACTGGCGGACTACACGAATCAGTATTGGCCGATCCTCAAGGCTCGATTGCTGGCCGGCGAGTATCACCCGCAAGGTGTGCGTGCCGTCGAAATCCCCAAACCCAAAGGTGGAACGCGGCAGCTGGGCATTCCCAACGTCGTGGATCGCCTGATCCAGCAGGCCCTGCTGCAACAGCTCACGCCGATCTTCGACCCCGGACTACAGCTACGGTTTTCGTCCGGGCAGAAGCGCTCATCAAGCCATCGAAACAGCCCGCGCCCATGTGGCGGCGGGTCACCGCTGGTGCGTGGAACTCGATTTAGAGAAGTTCTTCGATCGGGTCAACCACGATGTATTGATGGCCTACGTCGAGCGTCAAGTCGAAGACAAGCGAGTGCTCAGGCTGATCCGTCGTTACCTCGAAGCCGGAGCCATGTCGGGTGGAATCGTCAGCCGCCGGCAGGAGGGGACGCCGCAAGGCGGCCCGCTCTCGCCGTTGCTGTCGAACATCCTGCTCAACGAACTCGACCGAGAGCTGGAACGGCGCGGCCATCGCTTTGTGCGTTATGCCGATGATGCGAACATTTATGTGCGCAGTCGCCGTGCTGGTGAACGAGTGCTGGCCGGGGTTGAGCGCTTTCTGAATCAGCGTCTGAAACTAACGCTGAATCGGGAAAAGAGCCGCGTGGCACGGTCGTGGGTCTGTGATTACCTGGGTTATGGGATGAGCTGGCATAAGCAGCCGAGGCTGAAAGTGGCGACGATGAGCCTGAATCGCTTACGCGACCGACTCAAAGAGCTGCTGCAAGGCGCACAGGGTTGCAAGATGGCTACGATCATCGAGCGAATCAACCCGGTGTTGCGCGGTTGGGCAGGCTATTTCAAGTTCAGCCAGAGCAGGAAACCCCTTGAGGAGCTGGACGGCTGGGTACGACGCCGACTTCGATGCATCCTATGGCGTCAATGGAAGTGGCCCTCAACGAGGGCGCGCAGCCTGATACGCCTGGGACTCAAAGAAGAGCGGGCCTGCAAATCAGCGTTCAATGGCCGTGGCCCATGGTGGAACTCGGGAGCGTCACATATGAATCAGGCGCTGCCGAAGAAGCTGTGGGATCGGCTTGGGCTGGTCTCGATACTGGATACGATCAACGGTTTATCCGCATAACCTGAACCGCCGTATACGGAACCGTACGTACGGTGGTGTGAGAGGACGGCGGCTGTGAGGCCGCCTCCTACTCGATGACACGGATCTTACTCAACGCGTCTGCAACGCCTCCAACCGCGCCGGCAAGTCTTCCTTGGGAAAACGCTTGTGCAACGCCAGCAGCTTCTCATCAGCAGCCTTGGTGTCCCCCGCCTGGCGCAGGCGCAAGATTTCCAGCAAGCCTTGCTCAAGCGATGGCAGTGCAGCCGGCGCCGGTTTGCTGATTTTTTTTGCAGTCGTATCCGCCAAGGATTGCATCGGGATGGCCGGGGCTCGCGTCAGCTCGCCTTGCGGCGCCATGCGGGTGATCGGCGCGGGGGCGGGTATGGCGGGCGATGGTGCAGCGGCAACGGCGGGCGCTTGCCGCTCGGCGGAAAATTCCATCGAGGCAGGCGCGGACAGAGGCTCCTCGGGCACTGGGGACCGCAGCACCAGGCCGATCATCAGCGCCACGCCGGCGACCGTGGCGAAGGCCATCTGCCCGCGCGGCCGCTGACAGGCCTGTAGCCAGCGCTTCCACAAGCTCGGTGCAGGCGTCGGGGCTTCACGGCGGGCGGCGGCCAGGATGAAATTGTCGAGCGAGGCCGGCGGTTCACCGCTGGCGTGTTGGCGAAAATGCTTGATCAACATCTCTTCATCGGAATTCGGCGCGTGTTTGCGGTCGATCATGCGGGTACCTCCTCGGCCAACAGTCGATGCAATTTCTGTTGGGCGTAACGCAAGCGGCTCTTGACCGTCTCCAGCGGGACGCCGGTCAGGGCAGCAATTTGTGGCACTTCCAAATCGCCGTGCAGGCGCAGCAGGAAAACTTCCCGCTGGTCCTCGGGCAATGTCTGCAGCGCCGCGTCCAGGCGCGCCTGATCACGGCTCAGGCTCAACTGTTGCTCCGGGCCGCTGCTGTCGTCGGGTTGGACGTGAAGTTGTTCGTCATAACTGTCATGCAGCGGATTATGGACGCCGTGTCTGCGCCAGTGATCGATCAAGCGGTTGCGGGCGATCTGGAACAACCATGTACGAAAACTCGCCCGGCCTTGTGGCTGGGTGGTGCTGCGGATCAGGCTGAGCCAAGTGTCCTGGAAGACTTCCTCAGCCAGTTCGGCTTTGTTGCTCAAGGACACGAGGAAACGATAAAGCCCGAGGCGATGGCGCGCATACAGGACTTCGAAAGAAGCCCCGTCGCCATCGCGGTAACGGGCCAGCAGCGATTCGTCGCTGGGAGAATCAAGCACAACGGCCATGTCGGTGACGAACTCCTTTCGCTGATCAGGGTGCAGGCTTGAGGCTCTGCGCAAGCTCCACCAACTGCACAAACTCCGCTCGCAGCCCGAACGGGTCTTCGCCGCGGGCCGAACGCGCCAATTGCGCGGTGTTCTCCAGGCTCATCGTGCCAGTGTAGCGCCCATCACCCTTGAGCTGCTGGGCGAAGGCAGCCACGGCAGCGGCGAAACGCAAGTCATCGCTGGGCTTGTCATTCTGCTGAGCGGCAGCAACGGGGTGCTCGATCAAGCGACTTTTACCGCCTTCAGCCGGTTTGTAGCGTACGCGCAACATCGCCATTTCGCCTGGCGTGCCGTCCGACTTGGGCACGCTGGCATAGCGCAGCGGTTCCAGCCAGCCCTTCTCACCCTTCGGGACAATTTCATACAACGCCGTGACTGTATGCCCGGCCCCAATCTCACCTGCATCAACCTTGTCATTACTGAAATCCTCACGCTTGAGCGCGCGGTTTTCGTAGCCCAGCAGGCGATATTCGCTGACTTGGGCGGGGTTGAACTCCACTTGTAACTTCACATCCCGAGCCACCACCGCCAGGGTGGAGCTGAGCTGGTCAACAAGGACTTTGCGCGCTTCGAGCAGGTTGTCGATGTAGGCGTAGTTGCCGTCGCCGGCGTCGGCCAGTTGCTCCATCAAATGCTCGTTGTAGTTATCCACACCGAAGCCCAGTGTGGTAAGGGATACGCCGCTTTTGCGCTGGTCCGTTGCCATCTGCTTGAGGCTGTCGAAGTCGCTGATGCCGACATTGAAATCGCCATCGGTGGCCAGCAGGATGCGGTTGATGCCTTTATCGATAAAGCTCTCCCGCGCCATCTGGTAGGCCAATTCGATGCCCGAGGCGCCAGCAGTGGAACCGCCTGCGCTCAGTTGATCGATGGCGTTGCGGATCTTCGCCTTTTCGCGGCCCGAGGTTGGCTTGAGCACTACATGCGATTCGCCGGCATAGACCACCAGAGACACTCGGTCCTGGTCGCGCAATTGGTCCACCAGCAATTTCAGGGTGCTTTTGACCAGCGGCAGGCCTTCGCGACGATCCATGGAGCCGGAAACGTCCACCAAAAAAACCAGGTTGGCTGGGGCCAGGTCCGTCACGGCGCGGTCGGACGCCTTGATGCCGATGCGCAGCAAACGGGTGTGGGGGTTCCATGGCGATGGAGCGATTTCGGTGGTCACGCCAAAAGGCGAACCGTCGACAGGCAGCGCGTAGTGGTAAGGGAAGTAATTGACTATTTCCTCAAGTCGTACGGCGCCGTCGGGCGGCAGACTGCCTTGATTGAGCAAACGTCGCACATTGGCGTAGCTGCCGGTATCGACATCAATGCTGAAGGTCGAGACCGGTGTGTCAGCGACGCTGTGGATCGGTTTGTCCGGCAGTTTTTCGTACTGTTCCCGCGGCTCGACGCGGTAACCCCCGACGATGGCATCGTTCGCCACGCTTGGGGCAGGCGTTGGTGCCGGTTTCATGAGCATGCGCTTGACCGTCGATTGACGTACTTCGGCGATCTCGCCTTGCGGTACGACGCTAGGCGCCACGGGCACCGGTTCGGACGGATTGGCAGTCTCCCGGGATAAAGACAACCCACAACCGGCCAACGCCACCAGCAAAGTCACGACGAAGCCTTGGGCAGCAGGACGCATAAAGGGAAGTGGACGGGACATGGGCTGAACCTCGTGAATGAATGATTCGTACGCAAGGTCAGACGCAGGGCTGGAGTGACTCGGGTTAAGGCTCGAAAATTTTTTGCAGCAGCTTGCAGGTTAATCACAAGCTGCTGCGCCGCTTCAACCCAACACGACCTCCATGACGGTCTTGCCTTTCCCTTGCCCCTGCGACACTTGCGCGAAGGCGTCGTTTAAATCCCCGAGGCGAAACCGGCTCTGATCCACCTTGATCCGCAACTGCCCAGCCTCGATCATTGCCACTGCCTCGCAGGATATGGCCGTGATGCGCACGCCCCTTTCCGGTCAGCAGCGGCATCAGGGTAAACACCCCTGAATAACTGGCCCCTCGGAACGACAAGGGTGCGAGACTGTGTTGGCCCCAGCCCAGGCAACTGAGCACGTGACCGGTGTAGGTCTTCACTGCGTTGAACGAAGCGTCCAACGTGGCGCCGCCAACGGTGTCGACGTTGGCTCGATCGACCAAGCCTTCCCAGGCCGTGATGAACACCAAAGGCAAGGCTGCCGCCTCGCGCATGCTTAATGCGCGGGGCTTTGGCGCGATCAGCTGTGCGTCGACGGCGATGTATTCGCCGCTTACCAGCCGCTGGCAGGAATCTCGCAGTCAAGGCCTAGATTGGGTCTTGCTCGATAGCGAGTGGACAAGCTGGCTCAGATCCGCGAGGTTTTGATCAGAGCTCGCCGTATCTTGCTGGCGCAGTTGATGAAATAGCTCGTATTGCGACTCGGCATGCTGCTTGGCCAGGTCATGAGAAACTTGGCCCGCGTTATCAAGAATTTCGCGGTCGTTCAATTTCAGGAAACCATCAAGCTTTCTCACCCACTCAGCCATGGACATTGGGATACGACGCATGGCTTGGCCTTCCGCAAACACCAAGTATTGCTCGACCAGATTGTTCAAAGCGCTAAGTTCTTCTGCCGAGAGGTAGTTTTTGGCATTCGAGATATCCTGTTTGCGCACCTTGGCACCGCGCCAGTTGGTCAGGCCCATGTGGGGTTTACCACTGTCCGCACGATTGTGAATAAGCTCGGCCGCAGTCTGCCCGGTAATTGCCCAGTGCACTTTGTTTTGCACGGTCTTGAAGAAGCTGATGCTCGCCTCCTGAGTCGGGTCGTAGTCCACACTGGTGGCGTAGATGTCAGTAATTTTCTGGTAGAAGCGTTTTTCGCTGGTGCGAATATCCTGGATGCGCCGCGTCAGCTCTTCAAAGTAGTCGAAAGGCTGATCGGGATTTTTCAGGCGCTCGTCATCGAGCAAAAAGCCTTTGACTATGTAGTCACGCAACTGCCGGGTAGCCCACTGACGGAAGCGCGTTGCAGTATGGCTTTGTACGCGATAACCCACGGAGATAATGGCGTCCAAATTGTAGTGCTTGAGATTGCGCTTTACCTGGCGCGTACCTTCCTGACGAACTACTAAGAAATCCTTAGTGGTTGCGTTTTGATCAAGCTCACCCTCGCTGAAAATGTTCTTCAGATGCATCAACACGTTCTCTGGCGTGGTGCTGAATAACTCTCCCATCAAGGCTTGGGTCAACCATACGGTTTCATCTACAAAGCGCACGTCCAACCGGGTTCGCCCGTCTTCACTCTGGTAGATGATGAGCTGCGAGGTATTGGCGTTATCCGGGCTCATATCTCAACGACTCCGACTTGGTCAGCAGCGCGACCAGTCCCAAATGTAGCCTCCTCAATATTCCTGTGTAAGGAGCCTGACGAATGCACAGCCTCTTCAATCACTAACCACCTCCTGTATCTCCCGCCAAGCGAAATTGCTTTGCGCTGTTCCCAGATGCTCGCCTCGCACGCGAAGCTCTTCGAGTTCCCGTTCGATACGCTCATGGAAGATGGATGCGGGCAGACCCCGCTCGCTTTCGTACAGATGGGCCTGGAGCAATCCCAGGGTCAGCGGCCCATGATCGGAGGCCAACAACCGCCACAATGGCTGTGTCCGCAACCGACGAAACGTAGCAATGGCTGTACTGGCTTTCATGCAAGGCTCCCCAACAGAAGAGCTGCCCATGGTAAACACAATGTGCGTCGAATCTACCTCGAATCAGGTCGGCTCATACTGCTTCAGAAAAGGCCTACAACAAAACTTACGGATTGTAGTCAGGGCTCCGACGCCAACGCCGAACCATAAACACGCTTTCCCCGCCCTGGAAAATACGCCGCAGCCCCCACGCCCACCGCGCCCATCACCGCGCAATACCCCACGCACACCCAAGGGCTCCAAGGCACCAGCGCGATCAATACCAACGGTGTCATGCTGGCCCACAGCGCGTAGGCGATGTTGTAGGTGAACGAAATGCCGGACACGCGGATCTTCGGCGGAAACAGGCTGACCATCACTGAAGGCACCGCGCCGACCACGCCGCAACTCAGCCCGGCCACGGCGTAGGCCAGGCCCAGCCAGGCGCTGCCGCTGATCAGGCCGGCATAGAGCACGGCGATGCCCAGGGGCAGCAGCAGGCTGTAGAGCATGACCGTGCGCCAGGCGCCGATGCGATCGACGATGAGTCCAGCCAGGACACAGCCGATGTTCAGGAACACGATACCCAGGCTACTGAGGGCAAAGGTGTGGCCAGGTGTCAGGCCGAAGCTTTTCTGCATCACGGTCGGGGTGATGACCACGAACACAACCACGGCGGAGGTCAGCACACAGGTGAGGATCGCTGCGGGGAGCAAGGCGTGGCGATGGTCACGCAGGACGGTGCGCAGCGGCAATTCAGGCGCGCCTTCGCGATTGGCTTGCAACGCCATGAAGATCGGCGTCTCGCTCAGCCAGCGACGCAGCCAGACGCCGATCACGCCAAATACCCCGCCCAACAGGAACGGCAGGCGCCACGCGTAGTCGAGGATTTCCGTCGGGGTGAACATCCGCGCCAGCGCGGTGGCGGTCAAGGCGCCGAGCAGGTAGCCAAACGTCAGGCCGGCCTGGAGAAAGCCCAAGGCATAGCCGCGGTGCTGCGGCGGCGCATGCTCCGCGACGAACACCCAGGCGCTGGGCACTTCGCCGCCCACCGCGGCGCCTTGCAGGATACGCAGCGCCAGCAACAGCAACGGGGCGAAATAGCCGATTTCTGCGTAGGTCGGCATCAGTCCGATGAGCAGGCAAGGCAACGCCATCATGAGGATGCTCAGGCTGAAGACGCGCTTGCGACCCAGGCGATCGGCGAAGTGCGCCATGAGAATCCCGCCCAAGGGGCGCGCCAGGTAGCCGGTGGCGAAAATCCCGAAGCTTTGCAGCAAGCGCAACCACTCGGGCATTTCCGGCGGGAAAAACAGCTGGCTCAAGGTCAGGGCGAAGAAAACGAAAATGATGAAGTCGTAGATTTCCAGCG
The DNA here is from genome assembly GCF_014268645.1 of Pseudomonas sp. SWRI154. Taxonomy (NCBI): domain Bacteria; kingdom Pseudomonadati; phylum Pseudomonadota; class Gammaproteobacteria; order Pseudomonadales; family Pseudomonadaceae; genus Pseudomonas; species Pseudomonas sp. SWRI154. Next base: position 11,838 of record NZ_JABWQW010000027.1, on the reverse strand, counting down.
CACCGCCGAGGGCGGCCAGGCCCAAAGTCTTGTAGTCGGATCGGCTGAATCGCGCGCCTGGTAGATGAGTGGTGGCAGTCATGGGCATCGTTGAAAAAATTGAAGACAGTGGCTCAGGCAGTGGGATTCGTGTCCACCGGCTGAGTCAGCGGTTGGCCTGGCTCGGCGTCTGCGGCCTCGTCATCAGGCAGGAAATCCTTGCGGCTGCGGGCAATCGCCTGGCGTATCTCGTCGCCCTTGGTGGGGCAGTTCAGGAGGCGGGCGATGCCGTCCGGTTTCTGCGTCATCGCCATACTCCGGCATGAGTGAACAGGGGCTCGATAGTGCTCGCTTTTGGCCCACGATGCCAACTTCCGTGACGATTGGCCGGCTTGGCGCCCAACGGGAGCAAGTTCGCTCATTACCGGTTTTTTTGCTGTTCGGGTCAGCGGTGGTAGCGGCGCACCACGCTGCTGTTGCGCAATACGTGGCCCTTGAGTTTTTCCATCAGTTGGGCGCGCGTCAGGCCGGCCGGCAGGGCTTCCGGCGCAAGGTCCAGGGCGAATATCTGGATCAGGTAATGGTGCGCACTGTCGCCGACAGGCGGGCACGGGCCGATATAGCCATGGGTGTTCTTGCTGTTTATCCCGCTCATGCCTTCCAGCGTGGATTTAGTGCCCGCACCCGTTGGAATCTGCCGCGTGGTGGCCTTGATCCCGTAATGGACCCAATGGTCCACACCCTGCCCTCGTTGGCCGTCGGGGTCGAGCATGACGATTGCATAGCTGAGGGTGCCAGGCGGGCCGGCGTTCCAGCTCAGGGCTGGGGAAATATTCTTGCCGCCGCAGGTGTTGGCGTCACTGGCGGCCGCGGCGGTGAAGAGGCGGTCGTCCGACACACCGGGAATGCTCAGGGTGAAACGCTCTTCGGCCTGGACAGCCCCTTGTGCGCACAGCACGAAGGTGACGGCCACGAGCCAGGAAGAAAGGGAAGTCAATCGGGTCATACCGGGCACCTTAAATGCGATTCAGGCCATGGACGGCCTGCGAACTATAGCCGCAGGGCCAGCCCGGTTGCAGTGACAATTATGCTGAACCTCATTCCAATCAACCGACTCCAACGGGAAATGCCTGTCGGAGAACGACCATGCCCATGCATCAAGTCGCCCGCCTCGCTGATGTGCGAGAAGACCGCGGCCTCGAAGTCACCCTCAACGACGCGCCTATCCTACTGCTGCGAGCTGGCGGACAGGTGCGGGCGTTCCAAGGCAAGTGCCCGCATGCCGGAGCGCCGCTGGCCAAGGGGGCGGTGTGCCACGGACGGGTGATCTGCCCGTGGCACAAAGCGGCGTTCCGCGCCGAAGACGGCGCCTTGTGTGAACCGCCGGCCCTCGACAGCCTGGAGCGTTATCACGTCGAGGTGCGAGGCGATGACGTTTGGGTCGATGATCACCCCCTGCCGGCCGAAAAAATCCCCCCGGCCGACGACCCCCGCACGTTCGTCATCATCGGCGCCGGAGCGGCCGGCACCGCCTGCGCGGCGGCGCTGCGGGAAAAAGGTTTCGGTGGCCAGATCCTGATGATCGACCGCGAAGCCGAGGCCGGCTATGACCGCACGGTGTTGAGCAAATACGTGCTGGCCGGCGACATGGCAGCGAAAGAAACCCCGTCCTTGCGCGATGAAAGTTATTTCACCCAGCAGCGCATCGAACGACGCCATGGCGAAGTCGTCGGCCTTGATGTTGCGGCGCGCCAAGTCCGCCTCGCCGACGGCACGTTGCTGGGCTATGACGCGGTGCTGATTGCAACCGGAGGGGAGCCCAGGAAGCCGGATCTGCCCGGCAGCGGTTTGTCCCAAGTCCTGGTGTTGCGCTCGCTGGCCGACAGCCGGCAGATACTCGAACAAGCCAAGCCAGGACAACGGGCAGTCATTATCGGCGACAGCTTTATCGCCATGGAAGTCGCCTCGTCCCTGCGCAAACGTGAGCTGAGCGTCACCGTCCTGGCCCATCATCCGGTGCCGTTCGCGGCGCAGTTCGGCGACAGCATCGGCAAGGCGATCCTGGCACGCCATCGGGCCAATGGCGTGGTCTATCACAGCGACGGCGAGGCGGCGCGAATTGAAGGCGCGAGCAAGGTTGAAGCCGTGCTGCTGGATAATGGCCAGCGCTTCGCGGCGGACCTGGTCATTATCGGCGTCGGCATACGCCCCGCGACGGAACCGTTCGCTGAGCTGCCACGGGCGGATGATCGCTCATTGATGGTCGACGACGGCATGCGCGCAGCCGATGGCGTATGGGCCGTCGGCGACATCGCTACCTTTGCGCTAAACGGCCAGCCTCGGCGTATCGAGCATTGGCGCCTGGCCCAGCAACAGGCACGCATCGCCGCGACGAACATGCTCGGCGGCGAAGAGCATTACCTGGATGTGCCGTTCTTCTGGACTTACCACTTCGGCAAACGCTACGACTACCTCGGCCACGCCGAGGAATGGGACGAGGTTCAGTTCAAAGGTACGCCTGAGCATCCGCCTTTTATCGCATTGCTCGGCAAGGACGGCCTCGTCGCTGCTGCCGTGGCCTGCGATGAAGGCCGGGCGATGGCGGCGCTGGCCCAGCGGATGAAACAGCCGCTGCCCGTGGATGAGGCTTGGCGGCTGGTTCGGGATTTTTCGGCGTAGCCTATACAAAGTAGTGCCTATGCAGAATGGTCCGCCGGCAGATGGATTACCGACGGCCGTTCCAGCGGCGCCAAGGGCGCAGGTAGCATGTCCGGACTCAACAGGTGGAAATGCGGCACCACGTGGCTGATGTCGCCCTCCTTATTGTTGTGGATAATCTTGGAACCCGGCTGGCGCAAAGTGTCCAGACGCTCGTCGGTCAACTTGAAGCTGGCGCTCAAGCCCAAATCGTCCACCACTGGCGCCGGCAGTCGGCGCTGGGCGAAGCTGCGGCTCTTGCGCTGCTGATAACGCGCCCAGGTGATCAGGATGATCGCGTTGACCAACGCAATCCAACCGTAGATCTGCAAGGTCCCAAGGGTCTCCAACAGCGAACCGCCCAGCCGCGGACCGGCATGGCTGTCGAACAAAGGCCACAGCCCGTTCACCAGCAAATACAACAATCCGACCCACGCCAGTACCGTGAAAAACACATCGATGACCACCAGAAAAGGCCGTTGCCGGGTCCTGATAATTTTCATCGGATCACTTCCTCTTCTTCGTCATCGATCGGTTTGATCCCGCGATCCGGGCTGACCCAGCGCGCGCGTTTCTGATGCTGACCGAACAGCACTTTGGGAAAACTCACCAACGTGGTGAACAGACTGATCAACCAGAACACCAGCGGATACCAGACCACCCAGAACATGATGTGCCACAGGCCTTTCTCGTAGCGGCGGTCGATCAGGATGCTCACCGCGAACTGCATCAGGCACACCACCGCCAGCAACAGCCCGGTGAAGGCCGGCGGCATGAGATGGTCCACAGCAATGGCGGCGGGCATCTCGATGAATTTCCCGGCGCCCCAGAAGATCACCGACAGCAGGAAGGTGAACGCCCAACCGGTGGACAGGCAATATTCGAACAGCAACGGCCACAGGTAGCGGTGGCGGTATTGCCAAATGCCACGGATGTTCTTGAACAGCACTTCGGCACCGCCCTGGGCCCAACGCAGGCGCTGGCGCCACAAGCCGCGCAGGGTTTCGGGCATGAGAATCCAGCACAGCGCGCGCGGCTCGTAGAAAATGCTCCAGTGATCCAGTTGCAGCTTCCAACTGATGTCGATGTCTTCGGTGATCATGTCCGGGCTCCAGTAGCCGACCCGGTGCAGGGCCGTGCGACGGAACGCGACGATCACGCCGGACACGGTGAAGATCCGCCCGAAGACCCGCTGGGTACGCTTGATCAGGCCGATGATCGAGGAGAACTCGCCGACTTGGACCCGGCCTATCAGGGTCGAGCGAGTGCGGATACGCGGGTTGCCGGTCACCGCGCCGAGGCGGGCGTTGTCCAGCATCGGCGCCACCAGGTAAGCACAGGTATTCGGCGCCAGCAGCGCGTCACCGTCGATGCACACCAGGTATTCGCTGCGCGCGGCGATGGCGCCCATGCGCAGGGCCACGGCCTTGCCTTGGTTTTCCGCCAAGTGCAGCACCCGCAGGCGTGGATCTTCAGCCGCCAATTGATCCAACACTTGGGCGGTGTTGTCCTTGGAGCCGTCGTTGATGGCGATGACTTCAATGTTCGGGTAATGCTGGCCCAGCGCCGCGTGAATAGTGTCGGCGACGTTATCGCCTTCGTTGAAGCACGGGATCAGGATGCTGATCAGTGGCTCGCCGGCCAGAGGCGGCGGCAAGGTGTCGTCTTTCCAAGGCCAGTGACGCTCCCAGTGCAGCCAGAAATACAGGCCGCCGGCGATCCATAGCCCGGACATGAACAGTGGGTAGAAGAACACGAAGTCCATCAGGAATTGCCCGGTGACCAGGAAGATCAGGCCCAGGGGCACCCCAAGGACAATCGCCAGCACCAGGACGGCGAGCAGTCTGTCGAGCATGTCAAGGATTCCACTTGTTGGAGAGCGCAGGCCGTACGGCTTTCACGGCGGGCTGGTCTTCGATGAAGTTGTCCGGGTAGTAGCCGAAACTGGTCACGCCCTGGCGCTTGAGGCGCCCCATCCAGTCGGCCAATTGTTCGCCTTCGATGTCGGCCACCGGCTTGCTGTGCCAGTCACGGGCCTGCAGTTCGAACACCGTGCGCTTGAGCGCGCCGGGACGAGCCTTGACGGTTTCCACCAGCCGCTCGAGCCAAGGACCGGATTGCTCGCGGGTCTGTTTTTCCATCAACGGCATGGCCATCGGTGCCGTCCAGTCATAGGCGGCAAGGAAATCGTCGAGGTTCTGCGCAAACCACGCTTCGCTTTGCGGGTTGAGCATCGGCTCGGCAAAGATGTTGCGCGCCGTGCGAACCTGCGGACCGCGAATAGCCCGGACCTTGGCGGTCAGCTCTGTGGTGAAGTCGATCAGGTAGCGACTCTTGAAACGGGTCCAGCGCTGCATCGCCGCCGGGTCATCGCGCAGGGCGGCGACGGAGGCCGGCAAACCGTTAGCGGCATAGACTTTCATCGCGGCGGGGCCGGCGTCCTCGAAGTCGGAGAACACTGCGTCGTCATGGTACAAAACGCCGTCCACCGAGCTCATCCGCGCCATGTCTTCGTAGATCTCACCGATGACTTTGCGCACGTTCGGGTCGAACGGCGACAGGCGCACGTATTGGTCCGGGGCGACGCCCGTCTTGCCGGTTTCGGGATCCCAGCGCTGCACTCGGGGCAGTTTCGGGTCGAGGGCAAAACTCAGCACCGGCATCCAGGCATATACCTTGACGTTGGCCCGAGTACGCAGTTGCCAGGCAACCCGATCGAACAAGTCGGCGCGTACTGGCAAGTGACGGTTGGAAAAGTACAGCGAGTGGACCAAACCGTCGCCTTTCGGGTCGGCGAACGCTTGCAGGAACACGGTGTTGGCGCCCAAGTCGTAAACGCGCTGGACCAATTTGCCAACGTTGGCTTCCTGCTGCACAGGGTCTGGGTCGTAGACATAATCCAAGTCGACATGGACCACCCGCATCGGGTCGATTGTTTGTACGGAAGCGATGCTCTCGGCGAAGTGCGCCCCATCGGGGTCGGACGCCACCAGAAAACGTGGGCCGCTCATCAGGTTATCGAGGCTGTCGAGGCCGTCTTCCAGGGTCAGGGCCATTTGATAGCCCTGGTCGCCAATCACTTGCAATGCAGTGCCATCGGCTTCCCCATAAGGCCAGACCCAAACGCGCGGGCTGTAACCGGTGACTTTGCGGATTTTCTCGGAAATGGCCGCCACGTCCTTGCGCAGGCGAGCCTGAAAATCGGTTTCGGTCTCGTAACGGCCGGTGGCCGGGTCGTAGCGCCGGGTGGTCGCGGCGGGTTGCTGGTTGCCTTGCGGGTTGGCGAGGATACCTTTGTGGTTGGCATCGGTGTGGGCCGCGATTTCCACCAAGCCCGATTTGGACACTTCGCGTATCTGCTCCCAGGTCAAGAACTCTGAACGCTTGCGCGGCACCCCGGCGAAGTCCACCGGCTGATTCATCGGCGTATCGATCCAGCTCCCAACCGGGGCCAGGATAGCCGGCCAGTTATAGGCGCGCAGAATGGGCATGACGCGGGTATAGAAGCTTGAGTAGCCATCGTCGAAACTCAGCAACACCGCACGCGGCGGTAGCTGCGGACCGCCGTTGCGGGCGGCGATGATCTGGTCCACCGTCACCGGTTGATAGTTGTTCTCCCGCAACCATGCCAATTGCTCGATCAGGCGCTCGGTGCGCACGGCTACCAAGCCTTGGTCGGGGTCGAGGTCTTCGACATCGTGATAGGCAATGCCGAGCACGTGGTTTTTTGGCCACGGAACATCGTTGGCGGCTACCGGCCGTTGCGAAGGCGGAGCGAATGCCGGGGCTTGCTGGGCACAAGCGCTGATCAGCAAGGCTCCCAGCAGAAGGATGAATCGCGAAATGACGGGCATTTTCAAACTCTTCTAGAAGCGATAGGTGAGATCGACAAGCAGGCGTAGATCGCTTTCACGATCGCCGTCGTAGGGGCGGTTGAGCCAGCTCAGTGCAGCGCCGGCCTCAAGCACGTCGTTCCAGATCACGCGCTGGCCGTAGCTGAGCAAACCCATGGCTGCGGTGCTGTAGTCGCGCTGGCTGTAGGTACCGGCGCCGGCCTGGAACTGCTGGCTCCAGGTGGTTTCGTAACGGCGGTACAGCACGTGGTTGGCGCTGACAGTTGGCATGACGCTGAAGTCCGATTTCGGATTGAAGTACGGCACTTCATCGGAGCCGCTGTTGCGACTGGCACCGATCTCCAGGCCCAGCTCTACTTGCAATCTCGGGGCGCTATAGATGCCTTCGCGGCCCGTCAGCAATGTCTCGAGGCGGTTGTTGCCATCGCTGAAGTGGGACGGGCTGACATCCAGTCGCCATTCACGGCTTTCATTGGCTCGCCAGCGGACGAAGCCGCTCCCACCGTTGGCTCGAATGCCGCTGTTGAGCGCTCGAAGCGGAGTGTTGGCCGAGAGGTAATCCAGGCTGCCGCCGTACTGCCAATGGTCATTGATGTCCCGGGCCACGGCCACGCGTGCGCCTTGTTTGTCACCGGAGCCATACGAGTGGTTGGACACTTCGGCTTCGAGGGTCATGTCACGGGTGCGCCGCTCCACTCCCAGGCGCTGCCAGCGATGATGGCCTGTGCCCTCTTCGAAATCGCCGGTGGCGTAGCCGGCACCGCCGAACAGGCGCCAGTCCTCGTCAATGGGCGGGCTGTACAGCAACGTTTCAATACCAAAGTCCCGGCTGCCGGTGACTGCACCGGCATCGCCATTACCGCCGCCGTAACTCTTGCCGGTATAGGCTTCGATGCGCAGTTCGGCCATGTCGTGGACTTCGCGCTGGCGTTGCAGGCGTTTGACGTGAGCGTTCTCCGGATAGCGGGCAACCACGTCGTCGATCAGCACGTCCATCTGCCGCCATTCTTGCAAGTCCATGGCAGTACGGGCCTGGGCGACTTCCAGGTCGCGACTTCGCGGTGTCGTGGCCTCGACTTCCTTGAGCAGCATCTCCGAACGACGCGGCCATTCACGGGCCTGGTACAGATCGGCCTGGGCCAGGCGCAAACCGATGTTGCCGGGGCCTTGATAGACAAGATCGTTCAGGCGCGCTTCGGCCGAAGGCAGATCAGCGCCGTAAGTGCCCGCCTGGGCGGCCAATTGTTGGGCATCCATCCACTCGTCGTTAGGGTTGCCGATGGGCAGGCCCTTGAGTTCCACGCGTGGGCGCTGGGACTTGGCCTGGTCTTCGGCGAGCGCGCGAGCCTCTTCGGATCTTTCGCTTTCCAACAGTGCGTAGTAAAGCGCGGTGCTGTCCTCGAAACGATCCGCAGGGTCGGCATCGGGCGCGGTGAGCACACGACGGTACAGGTCAACGGCGATTTCTGGCTCACGCTGCTCCAGATAGGAAGATGCAACCCAGCGCAAGGCGTAAGTTGGAATACTGACCCCTTCAGCAATCAGCTTCTGGTATTCGGTGATCACTTCCGCCCGGCGAGCCCGGGCGTTGAGGGCGCCCATGCGATCGATCCGCCAGCGCAGCACGTCGTCATGAGCTTCGGCCACCGGGGTCCAGGTGGCCAGCAGTTTGTCGTAATCGGCCAGGGCGCGATCTGCGATGACAAAACGCTCCTTTTCGCTGCGACTGGCCATGTCCGCCAGGCGCACCCGCTCGGCCGCGACATCGCCTTCGAGCCTGCGCTGCACGCCACGGTCGATCAATCCAGGTTGAAGACGGGCCAGGCGCAGGGCCGGCTCGGGCAACCGGGCGCGTTGCAGGGCATGGATATATTCGCGCGCGACTTCGGGCTTGTTGCCACCTGCGCGAGTGAAGGCCTGGTCATATTCAAACAACGCTCCGTGGGGGTTGTCGGCGCGGGTCAGGGCGTAGCCAAGGGCCAATCGGCGCATCGGGTCTTCAGGCTTCGCGGCAACAAGCGCCCTGGCGCGGCTGACGGCTTCGTCAGGCTTGCCGGAGTCGGCCTGGGTCAGGGCCAGGCCGAGTTGCAGGTCAGGATTCTGCGGATCGATCGCCAATGCCCGACGATACAATTCAGCCGCCGAGTCCCAGCGCTTGAGATTGCGGTAGGCCCGGGCCGTAGCAGTCAGCGCTTGAACCGGCAAGTCGCGAGATCGCCCCTGGGTTTCGTAGACGTTTACCACCTCGGCATCGAGACCGGCCCAGCTGGCGATCTGCAGATGATCACTGACCTGCGCAGTGCTGACCTGACCGGGCGGAACCTGGCGCAAAATGGTCAACGCGGGCGCGTGATGGCCCGCCCTGGCGTCGAGCACCATCTGGTCATAAGCGGAGTCGGCAAACGCCACTACCGGCCAGCACAATTGGCTGCACAGCGCGACGCGAAAGAACGGGCGCAAACCGAATTGAATAAGAGGACCCACAGTACGCGGCATTCGTCAGCATCCTTACATGGCCAGCCGGGTCGCAGTGCCCCCTTGCCCATCAAACAGGAGGCCGGATCAAAGGAACCCAGCCAAGCTCTAACGTGCCTAGTTTTGCATTCTGTGAAGGGTCATCTTCCGGAACGCCATAATTCTTCAGAATCCATGCAGATTTCAGCGCTGACTTTTTTCGATGAGCAAAAAAAACGGCCCTTGCGCAAGGCACGGGCCGGTCTTGGTGTTACTGAGGCGGATTACTGAACGGCGACACCGCCACCCAGCTTGCTCATGACGAATGCCGAAAATTGTTCGACTGTCATTTTCTGGCCATTGAAATCGACCTGATTGTTGGCGTAGTGCAGGTTGGTGACAACGTCGTTGCCTTCAAGCTTCGCCAGCTCGGAACCTATCGCCATGGCGCTGAACATATCGCTGGTGGCAGTGGCCTGGTCAGCAATCAGTTTGGCGTCGGTCTGACCTTCCATCTGCGCCTGCACGGTCAGGAGATCCACCAGCATTGGCTTGGATACTTTCACCTTGAAATCCAGCAGGGCGAGCAACTGACGGCCCAGCTCATCTGGCGGAAGGTCCATGGATTGCGGCTTGGCCAAGTCAACGATCAGGCTCGCGCGGCTTTCACCGTTGGCGGTATTGAACGACAGATTTTCCAGCGCGACTTGCGGGCCACCCGCCAGGAGTTTCTCCAGATCTGCCTTGACCTGTGCTTCTTCAGCCTCGGTCAGGTTCAGTTCTGGAGCCGGTTCGCCAGTTGCAGCCGCCTCGGCAGCCGCTTTTTCATAAGGCTGCAGTTTGGACTGGTAGACCTGCATCAGCGACATGGTGGCAGGGATGTCCAGGTTCTTCAGGCTGACCGCCATCTGTGCAGAACCGATAACCTTGTCGTTGAAAGACAATTCGCCGATCTTGTAGTCGGCACGCCCCGAAGCGCTGGTGCCGTTCTCGCTGCTGTTGTTCTTCATTTCGAAGCTCTTCAGGCCCAGCACCGATTTCGGTTCGCCAAAACTGGTTTTGCTGTTGCTCAGCAGCAGGGTGTTGTCACCCATGTAGTAGCCGTAGGTGCTCTTGGTCAGATTGCTGGCCAATGTCAGGCCATTGAATTCGACTTGCACTGGGGTCTGGTCTTCGGCGACGGTGGTCAGCTTGAAGCTGTCCATATAGCCGTCGGCCTTGATCTTTTGCGCTTGGGCACTGGCGGCCACATCGATTTTCAGACCGGAAAAGATGAGCTGTGTTTGCTCATCCAGCTTGGTGTCCAGGGGCAGCAGCTCGACTGTACCGTTGCTGGACTGGTCGTATCCCAGGTTAACAACACCTTTGAGGGGAGACTTGTCCTTCGCAGCCACAAACCATTTTTCAGTCAGCGGGGTGCGCTCAAGTTCGGTGTGACTGGTAGCCATGACTGGCAACCATTTGAGCGTAATCAGGCGCGAAAACGGCAGTGGCCCGTGTTCGATATTGTCCACGAACAGCAACTCGACCGGCTCACCACCAAACATCTCGCCTTCGCCCTTCAGACGATAATGCGCGGTACTGCTGAACGTGCCACGGTCCAGGGAAACCAGTTCGATGGAAGCTGTGCCATTAGAGCCGGCCAATGCGGTTTGCATTTGCTTATTGCTGTCGGCAATAGCGGTGTTCAGCACTCCTTCGAGTTTCGTGCCGGTATACCAGGCGCCACCTGCGCTGACCGCACCGATAACCACAACGATTCCCAGAAGTACGCTTGCTGATTTATTCATGAGTGACCCGATCGTATTCCATGGTTGAAAAAGTCGCCGTCTTCCTTGACCCGCAAGGGCTGTGGCTCGACGCGGTAAAAGTGGTGGGGAGATTAGCATCAGGCAGGCCGGCAAGCCCAATGTTTAAAGGGGAAAAAGCGCGTTCTTGCGAAATGGTCTACGAATATTGGACTTCAATCTCGTCGAGTTGGTGATCGAACGTCTTTAACCGTGCCGTCCAGGTGTAGACCAACACTTCGAAATCACGGTTGATGACTGCCGCACCCGACGAATCGGCACGCCCATCGCAAAAATCCAATTGATAGCGCTCCCGAGCCATGGCGTTGGCAACGTCGCACAGTTCGCGGGCATTGTTGAGCCAATGCCAGTCATTTTGAGCAACTTGCTTGTCCAAGGCGACGCATTGGATTTTTAGGGCTTCGAGGCTTTTCTCCAGCGGGGTGCCGGTGAGTTCTCCCATGACCTCTTGGAACGTGCGCCCCGGCTGCCAGTAACTTCCCCAGAAATAGCGATCAAACACCGTTTCGACCCGCCGTAGGGCGACCTTGGTATCCCAGATCAGCACCAAGGTCTTGCCCTGCTCGAGGTGTTTTTTCTTGATGCGCTGGCCCTGAAGTGAAGCCCAGGCGACGATGGCGATGGATATGACACCGATCAGCGCGGACGCGCTATCGAGGAAAATGAGTGCTTTGTCGATCTGGTGAGTCAGCATCACACCATAAAAGTAGGTGGCCGAAAGCAGCACCAAGGCAGCAGTAGCGCACCAGAAGCCAGGAGCATAAGGGTTTTTCATTATTGGAATCCCCATGACCAGTCATGTCGCGGGCGCTTGTTGCAACGCCCAACAATCAAAGCATAGCAACGGCTTCGGGGATTGCCGGGCAAGGAGAGCAATCAGGGAAGCGAATCCGATTATCGGCCTCAAAACGACAAAACCCCTGGCTGCGTTGGCAGACAGGGGCTCTGGGAATTCAATCTTGACGATGACCTACTCTCACATGGGGAAACCCCACACTACCATCGGCGATGCATCGTTTCACTGCTGAGTTCGGGATGGGATCAGG